>CAZTAW010000308.1:0-3784 GCA_964611705.1 uncultured Bacteroidales bacterium | reverse complement strand
CTTCGAAAAAACCCGCACCATGTTTGAGGAGATGGATTTGCAATGGAATTGACGGTTCATTCACCCGGTGACTTTGGGTAATGCCAATGTATTCTTAGTCACCGGGTGAATTGCACCCGAAAAAGTACTGTTGACATGACACTAGTCTATTTGGTCAATGTGCTTCCACGACAAAACCCTGGCTGTACTTCGCCGGTGACTTTCATCACCACCATAGATTAGTATTAGTTTTTCTGAGTTAATACCTGAAACTTTTTGGGTTGCTTGATGCAAACTGCCGTAATTCAAGAAATATAAATCTGATCCTATCGGCATAACTGAATCTAAACGAAAATTGCTTTGCATTTTCACTAAGATTCAGTATAAAATGGTTAAAATGTTCTTTTTCATAATTTTGTTTTCTCTTGCTCCTCCCTGAGCTTTTTTAATACAGCTTCCTGCACTGAAGGGCTGAGCGGAGTGTATTTATCAAAATCCATGGAATAATTTGCCCTGCCGCTTGAGATATTTCTCAAAACGGTGGCATAGCCAAACATTTCGCTTAGGGGAACACGTCCGACCAGTTTTTGAGACCCTTTTCTGTATCTTCGCATGGACTCAATTTTTCCGCGTCGTTTGTTGAGGTTACCGACAATATCTCCGATAAATTCGTCAGGTGTATTGATCTCAATACGCATGGTGGGTTCAAGTAAAATGGGATTGGCTTTCATGAACCCCTTTTTAAAAGCAATGGCTGCGCATATCTGGAAAGCATAGTCGGAAGAGTCAACCGGATGGAATTTCCCATCCAGCAAAACTGCTTTAACATTAACGATGGGGTAACCGGCCAGCACTCCCTCGGTCAGGGTTTTTTTAATGCCTTTATTGACGGATGGAATAAACTCTGCGGGGATATTCCCCCCCTTGATCTTGTCAATAAATTCGTATTCTTCTTCAGCATTGGGTTCTATGCGCATCAGGGTTTGGGCGAATTGTCCCTTTCCACCACTTTGTTTCACGTGCCTGTATTCTGTTTCTACTTCATGTGTGATACTTTCGCGGTATGCGACGGCCGGCTCACCAACTTCCACATCCACATTGAATTCATGTTTCAGCCGGTCAATGATGATCTCCAGGTGAAGTTCTCCCATGCCTGAAATGATGGTCTCGTCGGTTTCTTCTTCATAGCGAACATTAAAAGAAGGGTCTTCATTTGATAGCTTATTCAGCGCTTCACCCAGTTTGGCCTGCTCTTTTCTTGAAGCAGGAATGATCTTCATTTCGATTACTGTAGGCGGGATATTGATTGATTCAAGAAAAAGCCTGTTATTAGGGTCACAGAGCGTATCACCTGTTTTGGTATGTTTCATCCCGATGAGCGCAACAATATCTCCGGGACCGGCTTCTTCAACTTCATCCCTGTCTTTGGCCCGGATTTTCATGATCCTTCCTATACGTTCACTCTGATCTTTTGTTGAATTCAAAATTTGCATACCGCTTTTCAGGTATCCCGAATATATTCTGATAAAGGTTTGTTGTCCAACGTACGGATCATGGATCAGTTTGAATGCCAAAGCAGAAAATGGTTCTTTGGCCGAAGGACATCGTGTATGGGTTTTTTCGGGATCAAGGGTGTCAATTCCCACGATGGCGCCAACATCAATAGGGGAGGGCAGGTAGTTTACAACGGCATCCAGTAATAATTGAATACCTTTGTTTTTATAGGCTGCACCGCAGAAAACCGGTGTAATGAGCAAATTCAATACTGCCTTGCGCGCGGCTCTTTTCAGCATCTCGGCGGGAATATACTGATCCTCGAGGAAAAGCTCGGCTATATTATCATTGTAATCGGCAATTTTCTCAATTAAAAAATCACGGGCTGTTTTTGTTTGTTCAATGTAGTCATCCGGAATGTCAGCCTCTATTCTTTCAAAATCCTGAAAAATATATGCCTTTTCTTCTACAATATCAATAATCCCGATAAAATCATCCTCAACACCTATGGGCAAATGAAATGGAATGGCATTGGCATCAAGGTAATCGTTCATCATCTTTATGGCTTCTTCGTAGTCGGCTCCTGTTCTGTCCATCTTGTTGATAAATGCAATACGCGGAACTTTGTATTTATCGGCCTGGTTCCATACGGTTTCACTTTGGGGTTCAACGCCATTAACGGCATCAAAAACAGCGATCATTCCATCAATTATCCTGAGTGAACGTTCCACTTCAACGGTAAAATCCACGTGACCCGGCGTGTCAATAATATTGATCATGGCATTGTTCCATACACATGAAATGGCAGCAGAGGCAATGGTAATTCCCCTTTCCTGCTCCTGTTTCATAAAGTCCATTGTGGCTTTCCCATCATGAACCTCTCCCATCATTCTTTTTATACCGGTATAATAAAGCATTCGCTCGGTAACGGTGGTTTTACCAGCATCTATGTGAGCGGCAATGCCTATGTTTCTGATTTTACTTAATGTCATAAACTGTATATTTCGCTGATTTACAAACTAAAGTGAACAAATACCAATCCAATAATTTTCAAAATGGGCGCAAATCTATGAAATTAATGCATACTGATTGTGATCTTAAGATAAACTTAATATGAAATAGCGGTAATCAAAACCGGTCTGTACAGGCATGGATAATTATAATTGCCAAAGGTATCTCGCTTCAATATGACTATCACTTTGTCTCAGGCTAAAATTAAGGGCTTATGGTTTTATCGCGTCTTTTGAGAATGTAAAAACCTCCTTTCTGAACCATTACCTCCCAGTCTTCGGAATTGATCAGCTCGAAAGCAAGTGTGTCGTAATTTTTCCCAGATTGTGTGAATGTGTCCACATTCTTTATATACACAATATAATTGGCGGTATGTATATCAGGGAAAACTGTAATGCTATCCCTGTAAGCCAGGTTTGGATAAAGCGGATTGGGAACACTGATTATGCCTTTATCAGGTACTTTGTTTAAATACTGATGGATTTTTTTCATTTCACCGATCCTGTAATAACGTTGTTTATTCTGGACTTGCAGGTGTTTGCAAGCGGGATACACCGGTCTGAACATAAACCAGATTGTGACTACGAGGCTTGCAACAGTGAAAATCATGGCCCATGTATTTCTTGCTTTTAATGACCAGAAGGTTTTAATATAGCTGAATAATCCGATTGTTATAATGGGTGCAAAACCAGCAGTATAAAGGGCGTCAGCACCCCAAAGTGTATGCTGGTCGCTAAGCAGCTTGTGAAAATAAACAGGAATAATCATCAGGATATATTGCGGTCTGGCGATGAGTAAAATCAAACCGGAAACCAGCAGGTAAACATGCAATTCTATTTTTACATATTCAGCGCCGGGAACATTTATATGGCTAAACAGGATCATTTTTAAAGTAAGCACCGGATGCGCAATGATCCAGCCGATGGATTCAAGATAGGTTTCTCCTACACCGGAATGTTCAAATTGCGGAGGTTTTCCTGAATTGGAGAAATAAGGCATTATAAATTCAGTGACAATAAGATAATAGGCAAATGCGATCAGCGCCAGTTCGATCAGGTATATAATCAAACGCTTGTTTTTGTGATAATTAAACAACATGCCGAGACAAATGAAAGAAACAAAAAGGCTCGTGTTCTCGTTTGAAATCAGCATCAAGATAAAAATCAAAACGGCTGTTTTTAATTTTTCTTTTTGCACATAATAGAAAAACCAGGGAATTAGCATAGCTGCTACTGCGAAACTCTGGTATTCATGCAACAAAGCGGAAAATATACCGAAGAAAACAAAAAAATGAAGGCTT
>CAZTAW010000307.1:0-3795 GCA_964611705.1 uncultured Bacteroidales bacterium | reverse complement strand
GTTATTGCCGTTCCCTGTGTCCAGAGTAACGGTGCCGGACTTCCGGACAGATAATACACGTTCGATGCTTCAGTCAAAGCCGCTCCTGTCTCCATATTGTAAGCGTTCGGGTCAAAACTCTGTGTGTCTCCACCCGTGCACTTGCAGCTTGCTATTACTTCACCGGTATCCTCGTCAACGCCGCCGACAAGTGTCTGCGGAGCTGCGCCTGGACCCATGAACATGTAGAAAGCGACGAATGCTATTACGACTACAATAGCGCCGACAAAAGCGCCTTCTGCGCCTCCAATCTTACCTTTTTTACCTACTTTCATGTAATTCTCACCTTAAATCTTTGTATCTCCCCTGAGAACTCCACTCCAAAGATTTAAAAATTGGAATCTCGTTAAAAAGGAGAGTTGGTAAAAATACCATACATATCGGTTACAACTTCCGAGATTTTGTATAAGGCAAATCGTTCGCCGTCCATACAGCTATCACTACTGCTAACATTCATTTGTCCAGGACCGGGACATATCTTGTTCGTTCCAAACACCATCCTTAATTTCACTTTATTCTATGGTTTTATTTATATTTAAATATTACCTTTTCTGGATTCCTCTAAATGGTTGCAAAGCGGGGCCGCAATCTTTACCACACTCGCCTTTCTCTCGCTTTTGTCTATTACAATCCAGTCGTATTTTTTCGCTTTTGCTTTCAGTTTCACCCACTTGTCCGTCCACTTGTCGGACGCCTGTTTCATCCCGGCGCTTTTAAGTATATCGTTGTAAACCTGAAAATCTATGTTCCATGGCACGAAATAATACTTGACCTGCCTCAGAACCCTTTTGACTGGAAGTTGGTCAGGATACTGGGTTGAAATCACGACACTCTCCCCGAGATACCTGTCCACGTTTATGACTTCCTCTATTTTCTCCTTTGAGGCCACGTCCTTCCTTTTCGGTAGGAATGCGTGGGCCTCATCTATGAAAAAGAATATGGGCTTGTCGAGCTTGTCGTTCAATTTGGCCTTCCTTATCTTTTCAATAATCATGGACATGTAGACGTGGGGATACTTCTCCATCTCCCGGTATCCTATAAAATTTATCGAAACGAAGTTTTTTTTAACTTCCTCCACCAAATCCTGGCGGTATTTTGTTGAAAATATGCCCTTTCTTTCCATGTCCTTCAGTTTTCGGTAAAACGATTTCTTTGATCCGCCGTGGACCTCATCCCTTGAAATCCCCCTTATATATTGCCTTATTTCTTCGTATGTTTCAATCTCGTTGTCCTTTAATTTTTGATAAAGCTCTATTGCAAGGTCTTTCTTGGAGTCGGAATCGGCTTCAAACACCGTTATCATGTCCGTTTCAGACATATCCAAAAAGTCCATCTGTATGTATTCCATGTTGCAGTATTTCTTTTTGTTGAAATCCGAGAGAAAGTAGGGCGTATATATCTTGGTCGGAATCCCCTCGGCCTTCTCGTCTCGGAGCAATTTGTCCCTGAAAACGCTCTGTATGGGCTTATAATTGGTTCTCATCTCGTTTTTTATGTCCGAAAGGTGCATTATCAGATACCCCGTTTTCCACAGCCGGGAGGCCATGCCCCTTATGAGGAACGTCTTGCCGCTCCCACGGTCGCCGAGCACCAGAAACACGTTGGACGTGCCTATATCCACATAAAACGGTCTGTCATTTTCAATGGGATACCAGAGGCTGTCCGTTGACGCCTCAATCCATTCGTATTTCTTTTCCCAGCCGATAAAAAGCCGGGAAGTGGAATATTTCTGCTCCTTTTTTTTTTCGTCTATGAGCCTGTCCATGTAAGTCTGCTTGTATGGGTCTTTTTCCACCGTAACGTTGTCATACCGAAAGGGGCTCATTTCTTTCCGTCCTCCTTGGGCTGCGAGGTGTCAAAGTCGTTTTTCTCCTTTCTTATGCCCAGTGGCATCCAGTCCTCACTTTTTTGGGGCATGTAAGGCATGTTATACGGGTCTTCGGACGGGCTCCAGTTCCTGAACGGGTCTATGGATTTGTCCTCAACGGCTTTGGGCCTGTCCACGATGTCCCACACGTCCCCGACGGTTGTGTTGTAGTAAAGGAGTTTTCCGCCGCCGATTGCCTCGTTCTTCAGGGGCGCGTATATGGCCACGAAATGGTTCACATCGCCCTTCTTGTTCATTATTATGTCCTTGCTTCTGATAACAGAATTTTTAAGCGTGACCTCGTTTTCAAAGTATTTGTTGTAAATTAGGACCATTTCCATGACTGCGGGCATGGTCTGGCCCGCTCCGGCCCTCATCTTGTCCTTGAGAAAAATCTGGAAGAAGATAATACCAGACAAAACAAAGACAAGGCTGGATATTATTATGATTTGAAGTGTTGTTACCATAAGGTCATATTGCCATATTATGAAAGCGGCCATGACACAGAGAATCAGTATCCCAAACAATATGTATATATGCCTGTTCTTCATTATATCACGTCCTATGACCCGAAAATACCAGGAAGTATAAGTATCGAAAAGAGTATTGCGACCACGTTAAACAAAAGATATCCGTATGCGCTTCCACGCCTCCCGAGAAAGAAATATCCGGCTATGCTTGACGCCAGAATAATGACGGCCTGCGCAAAAAGGGCCCACACAATCATTTCAACGCTAATAAATCTCACCCAAATACAAAACTTTTCTTCCGGATTTGAAAAACGCCAGCACCTGCCATTCACCGTAAGGGTCAATATCCAGCTCATCGCAACTTTTAAATGCTATGAAGGCCAGCCGTTCCCGGCCCAGTTCATGGACTGAAACCTCGCCCCTGAATTTTTCCACCCACGGCGGCATAAGGTTCGGGTATTTGAGAGACTGCTCAGTTTCCTCCCTTCTCTGGAATATGACTTTAGTCATTCTGGCCTCCGCAAGTTTTTTTGTGTTTGAATAAATCATCCCAGTTGTCAAACTCTTCACCACAATTTTTACACTCAATCGGGTTCATATCACCATGTTTGCTTTTTAAATGTTCTAGAAGGTCTTTTACCTTTTTCTTGCATAACGGGCATTCTTCAAGCTCCTCCTCCTCGGTTTCTTTCTCCGGTTCCGTTTCGGTATCATCCTCTTTTTTCGGAACAACTTCCTTGCTCTCCTCGTCAAGCCTATTTCCGGTGGTTTTAAGTGTTTTGATTATCTTTTTTATATCATCCTTGAGCTCCTTGGTGGGCATTCCGTCCGAAATCTTCAACAGAACCTCGTTGTTTAGCCTGTAAAGGTTGAAAAGTTCGCGGAACCACTCCTTCATGTCCTTCCTCTGCTCGTCCTGCCGCTCCATAAAACTCTTGACATATGTATCATTGAGTAGTTTCTGGTTGTTTGACAGCCTTTCCATCATCTTTTCGGATTTTTCTATGAAGTGTTCTGCAGAATGCTTGGTGACAGAAAACACACAATATTCAAACAGCTTCTCGGCAAGTATCCTGAGATATTTCTTGTATAACGACATGTAGTTGTTCATTTTCTTTATTTTTTCGTTTACGCGCTCCAAAGCCATACAATAGTCCGAATGTATGCTTTCCTCTTGGTTCGGAAGGGCGTCGCTCTTTTCAAGCGTGTTTCTTATCTCGTTCATTTTTATCTTTTCCCGTTCCCAGTCGTCCGATATGTCCGAAACGTTTGTCTCCAGAATGGAAACAATCTTATCGAAACTGACCTGGGCGTTGTCAAGATTTTCCTCCTCTATCTTGCTTTCACTTAAAGCATCTATTATGTCATTTATGTCTCTCTCAACATTGCTATTCATAACTCAAACCTCCTTTTTTTCTC
>CAZTAW010000306.1:0-3801 GCA_964611705.1 uncultured Bacteroidales bacterium | reverse complement strand
AGGATGCTCAATGCATGTATCAAAGGCTTCTTCAATGGTACAATCCACTGCGGTTGCCTTTCTGAATTCGATATGCCCTTTGGTTGTATCGAAATGTGAGTTGCCCGGAACCAGATCGCCTTCTTTTACAAGGGTTGAAAACAAAACATTTTCCGCTGCACGTCCTTGGTGGGTAGGCAGGAAATATTCAAAACCCGTAATTTCCTTTATGGCATGTTTTAATTTATAATACGATGATGCCCCGGCATAGCTTTCATCGCCCAGCATCATTTCCGACCATTGTTTGTCGCTCATGGCCCCTGTGCCCGAATCGGTCAGCAGGTCAATAAAAACCTGCTCGCTGCGCAGGTTAAATACATTGTAATTTGCTTTTTTGATCCACTCCTCGCGTTCTTTCCGGGTGCTTTTCCTGATGTTTTCCACCATTTTTATTTTAAACGACTCTGCGTAAGGTAACTTCATGACAATTGTTTTGGTTTTTAATTGATTTGATTAAAAGAAAAAATGAAGATTCCATTCGGGGATGGAGTGGTTAGCAATAGTGGTCCCGGTCTTTTATATTCAGATAGTTTCGGTCTTTCTGGTATTTTGTAAGTGTAAGCATAACCTTATGCATTCGGTTTCAAAGGTATAAAATTTTTTAAAAATGCAAATGGGGTGGTTTTTCTCTGATAAAATAATTCTATTGGAGGGAATTTTTTTCAGAACGGCTTATTGTGCCAAATATCCATCCGCAATTATCCCTAAAATCCGGGTCATCCGTGTTCTTTTCCTTAATGGAACGCGGATAAAGCGGATGCGACTGATTTGCGCGGATTTTTGAGAAGTGACACCCCCCCTATAATTCCCCCAAATGGGGGGATGCGAGCCCTGATCCGGCATTTTTATAATTTGATAATTATTGCAATCATCAATTAGAACAAAAAAGTTAAAGGCTTATACATATGTAAATCAAGGCTTCGAGGTTGCCAAAATACAAAACACCTAAAGATTCCTCCTTTTGCAGTCTCGCTACGCTCAAACCGGAATAACATTGTAATTATGAAAAGTGCAAAAAGCAATGAGATTCCTCCCTTAATTGTTTCGCTGAGGCTCAACAATTTCGGTACGGAATGACATGAACCTGTGGGGCTATGGGGAAGGAGCTGGATGGCGCGCTGCGCCATCCAGCCCCTTCCTCCTTTGTAAGTGTAAGCCTGTCATTCCGTAAACCTCTCGCCATTGAACTGTTTGCGTAAGACCTCAAAAGCTTGCGGCGAGAGGTTGAGCCCGCCTGCCGGACGGGCAGGGAATCTCCCGGCAAGTTGTATCTTTTTCTTTCGAATCCCACAGCTAAAGCTGTGGGCTGATATTGATATTATTTTTCTTTATCGCTCATTTCTTAAAAATTTCGCGCGAAGCTGCTTCGCAGCTTATAAAGTGTAAAAGTGTAAAAGAACAAAAGTGTAAATTTTAGTCCTGGACGAATCGAAAGCCGTTGATGTAGCTCGTGATGAGGGGATTGACGTCGTTGCGGTAGGCTACGCGGCAGTTGAATGCATAATTGAACCAGGAGCCGCCCCGCAAAATCCTGTATTTACCGCTTTGAGGCCCCTGCGGGTTGCGTTCCGGACTGCTGCCGTAATAATCGCTTCCGTACCAGTCACTGCACCACTCCCTTACATTACCGCTCATGTCGTAAATGCCCAGTTCATTGGCTTTCTTTTGGCCAACTTTATGAGTTTTGCAATTATTTTTTTGCATTTTATCCCAATTCCAATCACCACTCAGGTAATCATCACCGGAGTTTCTCCAGTACCATCCCACTTCATCCAGGTTATTGCTGCCACTGTATTGATATCCATTACTCTGGTTTCCGCCACGGGCTGCATATTCCCATTCAGCCTCCGTGGGTAACCTGTATTTCTGTCCTGTTTTTTCATTGAGTTTTTTAATAAACTCCTGTACATCATTCCAGCTTACTCGCTCAACCGGGCAATCATCGCATTTGTTATAACTTGGGTTATTGCCCATGATCTCTTTCCATTGTTTTTGGGTTACTTCGTATTTGCCAATATAAAAATCATCCACACAAACCCGGTGTACTGGCTGTTCATCATCCGTCCATCCTTCTCCTCCAATATCAGGATCAGGTTGTCCCATATCAAAGCAGCCGCCTTTTACAAAAACCATGTCGCCGCTTACATCCGGGCCTTCTTCCAGCTTTATGCTTTGGGTAATTTTATCGTTGGCGCTGAGGGTGAGGGTGGTTTCTTCTGTTTTGTAACCGTCTTTGCTTACTTTTAGTTGGTATGTCCCAACGGGGATATCGTTAAATATCTTCATACCATCGGCAGTATAGTGTTCGCCTCCGTCGCCGCTTAATTCAATATGGGCGTCAAAAGGGGTAACGGCCACTTGTATGGTACCGGTTTGTATTTCGGGGTAAAGCTCCAGGGTTTTGTCGTCCTTGCGTTTAATCACAACATTTTCTTCTATGGTGGCTGCTTTGGCCATTTCAACCTTTACTTTTACAAGCTGGGGGGTGAGCTTTATTCTTTTATTGGCTTCAACCTCATTGCCGTTAAAATAAACATGTGCCTCCGGGCGGGTTTTAATAGTGAGATAACCCACGTCTTCGTCCAACACATAGTTTTTCTCTACCATAGGGGCTTTTACTTCCAGGTATTCATCCTCAATACTTACAAAGCCGGGTTTGGTAATTCTTACAGGGTAATTGCCGGCGGGATAGAAAGTAGAAAGTGGGGTTTGGCCTATTCTTACGCCATCGAGGTAAACAGTTGCTTCTGAGGGCCGGCTGCTTATGCGGATGGCAACATCCTCCACCTCGTCCATTTCAAAACGAAACAAAACATGCTGTTTATCAACAGTAATGTTTTTGTTTATTGTTTGGTAGTTTTCCCGCTCAGCCACAAAGCGGTGTTCGCCTATTTCCAGTTCAACGGGTACTTCGTTTTTAATTTGCCGGCCGTCAACGCTCAGGCTGGCATCCGCCGGTGTTACCATAAAAGTAACCGGTAGCATATCACCGGGGTCTTCAGGTGTTTTCAGTATCATTTCATACACGCTTGCTTCATTAATGGCATCGGGATAGTTGTAGTTGCGCAACACCCCATGCTTTTCATGTTTGATGGTTATTTTTCGGCTGCCTTTGGGAACATATACCCATATTTCGCCTACTTTCTGCACAATATCAGTAATACCCAGCAGGCCGGCATCCCAGCTAAAACCGGTTTCGGTTGTAACCACTTTTATCAAAGCGCTTTTGTAGCCGTTCTGGTCAATTACCGGATCGGTAATACGCGCGGTTTGGTCCATGGGCAAGGGCCTGAAGGATTCTACTTCTATTTGTGCCAAAGCCTGAACTGATAAAGCAAATAAAGCAACAGCAAAGAGAATATTTCTTTTCATTATACGATTTGATTTTGGGTGGGCTAAGTTAGGGAAAGAGAATCAATTTTGCAATTTTTAAAGTATGTAGTTAGTAAGTTATTGTTGATTGCATGATTGATTGGTTGATTGATCCGATAAATATCGGATGCATAAATGAATCCGTGATTAAGGGCAAAGGGCGTAGGGCATAGGGCAAAGGGCAGAGGGCGCAAGGCAGAGGTTTGATTGTGCGATTGCATGATTGCACGAATTCACGATTTGGGTTGGGGCTTTACCACCTGATTCGTGAACTCGGGAACTCGTGAATCCGATAGTTATCGGATCACGAAATCGTGAAATTCTTCACCCCCCCAATCCAGCTTGTAAGAAAATCAAAATTTATCCGCGACTATCCGTAAAATCCGTGTC
>CAZTAW010000305.1:0-3816 GCA_964611705.1 uncultured Bacteroidales bacterium | reverse complement strand
AGAAATTTAAAGGGATGCAAAGCTATGCAATCTATTTTAATTTTCAATTAAAAGACTATTAAACGTTTATATACTTTTTGAATTATCTTTAGCAGAATTTATTTTGATTTTTGTACATTCGTTCGATTAAAGATAAACTATGATCTTATCCGGGCTTAATTTTAGACGAATGATAGGGTTATTGGGAGGACCGCTGGTTTTTCTTGTATTTATCCTGTTTTTTGATCTTCAGCCCGGTAAACCGCAAATAACTTATACGTTGGCGGTTGCTTTGTGGATGGCCATATGGTGGATTTCGGAGGTTCTTCCATTGGCCATTACATCATTATTACCTGTTATTCTATTCCCGCTACTGGGGATCATGGATGGAAATAAGGTCTCGGCCACCTATTTTAACCATGTAATTTTTCTTTTTATCGGTGGATTTATTGTCGCACTTGCCATGCAGAAATGGGATTTGCATAAGCGGATTGCACTGAAAATACTAATCAATATCGGGACGGGCCCCGGAAGAATATTGCTGGGGTTTATGATTGCTACTGCCTTTCTCTCCATGTGGATTTCAAATACGGCAACAACCATGATGATGGTACCCATTCTGATTTCTATCATAGCCAAACTGGAAGAATCAATAGGAGAGAAGTCGGTATCAAAATATTCAATCGGATTGATGCTGGGTGTGGCATACAGCGCTTCAATCGGTGGAATAGCAACACTTGTTGGTACACCACCTAATCTGTCTTTCGCACGTATTTTTCAGATCTATTTTCCAAATGCACCTGAGATTTCTTTTGCCCAGTGGTTTTTCTTTGCCTTTCCTGTTAGTGTATTTTTTCTGGTTATTGTCTGGTTTTATTTATATTATCGCTTCAGGCCCAAAACACACACCTGGAAAAAAATTGATTCCTCCACTTTTAAAATACAATATAAATCACTTGGATACCTTAGTCCTGAAGAAATAATTATACTAATTGATTTTGTTTTACTTGCCATACTTTGGCTGACACGTTCCGATATTGTGATAGGAACTATCATCATACCGGGCTGGTCTAACATTTTCTCAACCCCTGATTTTATCAATGATGGAACTGTTGCTATACTGATGTCCGTGCCCTTGTTTTTTATTCCGTCAAAAACAAAGAAAGGAAAATATTTAATGGATTGGAGCACGGCAACAAAGCTTCCCTGGAATATTGTATTGCTTTTTGGCGGAGGATTTGCACTTGCCACGGGCTTTAAGGAGTCCGGTCTTTCTGTTTGGTTTGGCGATCAGCTAAGCTGGGTGGTAAATGCGCACCCCATTTTTATCATTGCTATCATTGCATTTATGATGACTTTTTTAACCGAGCTCACAAGCAACACCGCCACAACCGAAATGCTGCTTCCGATTCTTGCCGGCCTGTCGGTAAGCATCAACATCAATCCTTTGCTATTCATGTTACCGGCAACACTTTCGGCTTCCATGGCATTTATGTTACCTGTGGCAACTCCACCTAACGCAATTATTTTTGGAACAACCCGGATCAGGATTGCTCAAATGGCCCGCACCGGTTTGTTGTTGAATCTTATCGGGGTAGTTATCGTAACCCTGGCTACCTTTTTCCTTGGCAAATACATTTTTGGAATAGATTTGAACCTTTTCCCCGATTGGGCCGTAATAAAACCCTGATCCATGAAGAAACAGTCCAAAGCATATCTTCTTGCCGGTTTAGCCGTTCTTTTCTGGTCAACGATGAGCTCGGCCTTTAAGCTAACACTTGATCATATTGATTTTTTAAACCTTCTGCTGTATTCCTCTTTTTTTTCTATCATTATTCTATTTACTATTCTTCTTTTGCAAAACAAATTCGGTTCACTGAAAACCATTACTAAAAGTGACTTGCAAAGTTCTGCCTTGCTGGGTTTGCTTAATCCCTTTCTTTATTATGTTGTTTTGTTCAAGGCATATGAATTGCTCATGGCACAAGAGGCCGGAACCCTGAATTATACCTGGCCCATAGTACTTGTATTGTTATCCATTCCGATGTTGAAACAGAAAATTAACTTAATGAGCTTTCTGGCCATCCTGATCAGTTTTGCCGGAATTATTGTTATCTCAACTCACGGAAGAATTCTGGAACTGAAATTTTCAAACCCGGCTGGTGTTGCTTTGGCCGTGGGAAGTGCATTATTCTGGGCATTATACTGGATATTCAATATGAAAGATAAACAGGATGAAACAATCAGGATATTTCTGAACATTTGCTTTGGTTTTTTCTATATTCTTATCACCATGCTGCTTTTTTCAAAAATCGAGATACCTTCAACTGAAGCATTTATCGGAGCAGTATACATCGGCGCTTTTGAAATGGGAATTACATTTGTTATCTGGCTGAAAGCACTCAAGTATTCAACTACAACTGCAAAAGTAAGCAACCTGATCTATCTTTCTCCTTTTATTGCTTTGATTGTTATCAGGTTTACCGTAGGAGAAAAGATCCTTTTGTCAACAATAACAGGCCTGATACTTGTGGTCCTGGGGATTATCCTTCAAAAATACAGCAGCAGAAAGCCGTATGTTTAACCCGGAAAAAGCTTTATCTTTGTCCTACCTTGAAAACAAATAATTGCAGAACATGTATCCCAAGCTTCATCATCTGATCAACGATCTGTTGGGGACCAATATCAACCTCCCGATCCAGAGTTATGGTTTTTTTGTTGCGCTTGCTTTTTTGATAGCAGGTTATCTCTTGTACCACGAATTGAAACGCAAGGAAAAAATTGGTTTGCTGCAAAGCCGGAAAAAAACTGTTGTCAGAGGAAAACCGGCTTCCATTACCGATTTGCTTGTTTCCGGGATTATTGGCTTTTTTATCGGACTGAAATTAACCGGGGTTTTTTTTAATTATTCACTCTTTGTCACTAATCCGCAGGAATATGTTTTTTCATGGGAGGGGAGCTATATCGGAGGAATTTTGATAGGTGCGGGAAGTGCTGTATATACCTGGTGGAGAAAAGAAAAATCAAAGTTGCCTGAACCCAGGGAAGTAGAAGTGAAAATTCACCCTTACCAACTTACAGGAACGATTATCCTTGTGGCTGCCGTTTCGGGGATTATCGGTGCCAAGATATTTCATCAACTGGAATATTGGGATGACTTCATGGCAGATCCCTGGGGATCGCTTTTTTCTTTTAGCGGGTTGACATTTTATGGTGGATTGATCGTTGCTGCTTTTGCCGTTGTATATTATGCTGAAAAGAACAGGATATCCTGGGTACATCTCGGGGATGCCGTTGCTCCTTCGTTGATGATAGCTTACGGAATCGGAAGGATCGGTTGCCAGGTTTCCGGAGATGGCGACTGGGGAATCGTTAATACTGCTGCCAAACCGGAGTGGCTTAGCTGGCTGCCCGATGGACTTTGGGCATACAAATATCCGCATAACGTGCTTAATCAGGGTGTTGAGATTCCCGGTTGCGATCCTTCTTTCTGGGGGCAATATTGCAATGAACTTGCGCAACCCGTTTTTCCAACACCGGTTTATGAAACAACGATTTGTTTACTTTTCTTTCTGTTTTTGTGGCTTATCAGGAAAAGACTGAAAGTACCGGGTATGTTGTTCGCTATCTACCTCATTTTAAATGGTATTGAAAGATTCTTTATAGAAAAGATACGGGTAAACTCCGAATACCTCATTTTGGGAATAAGAATTACCCAGGCTGAAATAATTTCATTCTTTTTAATACTTTTGGGTATATTGGGGATTTGGTATTTTAGGAAAAGATATGTTAAAATGAAATTTCAAAAATCAAAGGAGTAGTTATGCATCTTGAATT
>CAZTAW010000304.1:0-3816 GCA_964611705.1 uncultured Bacteroidales bacterium | reverse complement strand
AATCGTACGGATGATTCAGTTGTTATGATTGTTAATAATAAAGTCAGGGCCATCAGGCGTTCGCGCGGTTATGTTCCCAACCCGGTTAATGTAAGCCTTAATGTTGACGGCATTCTTGCAACCGGCGCTGAACTTGTCAACACATTTTGCCTGGGAAAAGGCAAGCAGGCCATCCTGAGCCAACATATCGGTGACCTGAAAAACATCGAAACACTTGACTTTTACACTGAATCGCTTAGTCGTTTTCAAAAAATGTTCAGGGTAAAACCCGAACTGATCACCTGCGACATGCACCCTGACTATCTTTCCACAAAATGGGCAAAAGATCAAAACATTCAGCTAACAGAAATTCAACACCATCATGCTCATATTGCTTCCTGTATGGCTGAAAATGTTCTGGATGAAAAAGTAATTGGAATAGCCATGGATGGTGTGGGCTATGGAGATGACGGCAATATTTGGGGGGGTGAGTTTATGATTTGCGATCTGGCTGAATTTAACAGAAAATTCCATTTCGAATACATTCCAATGCCCGGCGGAGATGCAGCAACAAAGCATCCCTGGCGAATGGCGCTTGCCTATCTTTATTATTATTTTGGTAACGATATCTTTGGATTTGATATCCCCTTCCTGAAAAACATTAACAGAGCCGAAAGCCAAATTATCATCAATGCCCTTGCTAACAAAATAAACAGCCCACTTACTTCAAGTGCAGGACGTTTGTTTGACGCCGTTTCGGCTTTAACCGGTCTTTGCAGTGATTCATCTTTTCATGCCGAGGCACCCATGCGGCTTGAAAGCACCATAATGGAAAACACAGTTGATTCTTATCATTTTACCATTAACAACGGAAATATAATTTTTAAACAAACGTTTAAAGAAATTATCCGGGATATATCCGATCATGTTCCGGTGGCTATTATCGCTGCAAAATTTCACAATACGATTATAAAACTTAATTTTGATATTGCGAACATGATCAGGGAAGAAACCGGAATTAACAAGGTTGTGCTTTCAGGCGGAACTTTTCAGAATCGCTATTTGCTTGAGAATACGGAAAACCTGCTTGCACAACATAATTTTGAAGTTTTTACCCAAAGCAAGGTGCCATCCAATGATGGCGGCATAGCTTTAGGACAATTAATGATTGCTGCAAAAAGGAGGAATAAATAATGTGTTTAAGCATACCTGCAAAAATAGAATCAATTGAAGGCGATAACGCACTGGTTTCTGTTGGAGGAACTACATATAAAGCAAATCTGCAAATGCTTGATGATGTAAAAGCAGGAGATTATGTTCTTCTGCACACCGGTTTCGCGATACAGAAGCTATCGGAAGAAGAGGCTAAAGAAACACTTAAGGTTTTTAAAGAATTCAAAGAGCTTAATGAGCAGCTCGACCTTGAGGAAAAAGAATCCGGGAAGCGAATCGTTTAAACCATCTATTAAACCATCATGATCAAATATATTGATGACTACAGGGATAAAGATATTGTCAGGCAATTTGTAGAAAACATCCGCAAAATATCAAAACATGAAATTGCCCTGATGGAGGTTTGTGGTGGTCACACCATGGCTATACAAAAGTTTGGCATTCCCTCCCTGCTGCCGGAAAGCATAAAATTATTATCCGGTCCGGGCTGTCCGGTTTGCGTCTCAAGCCGCAACTTTATTGACCATGCAGTTGCATTAAGCAGTCTGGAAGATGTTATTATCACAACATTTGGTGACCTGATCAGAGTTCCGGGCTCTACCACCAGCCTGGACAAAGAAAAAGCTGACGGTGCAAAAGTCAGGATCGTTTACTCTATTTTGGATGCTTTGCAAATCGCCAGGGAGAACCCTGATAAAAAAATTATTTTCCCGGGAATAGGCTTCGAAACCACGGCACCCGGAACTGCATTAGGCATTTTGAAAGCATATCAGGAAAATATTAAGAACTTCTATTTGTTAAGCTCCCATAAGATCATGCCCCCGGCCATGAATGCCCTGATAGATGAAGGGATCAAAATTAACGGTTATATTGCTCCCGGACATGTTAGCACGATAACCGGATCAAAGATATATGATGAAGTTTCCGAAAAGCATAAAGTCGGCTGCGTTATTTCAGGGTTTGAACCTGTTGATCTGCTTAAGGCCATATATTTACTTGTTAAACAGCATGAAGAAAACAAACCCGCTGTTGAAATTGCATACACAAGAGCTGTGACCCGGGAAGGAAATCTCAAAGCACAGCAGGCCATGAATGAAGTTTTCCGTCTTGATGCCGATTGGTGGAGGGGATTGGGAATTCTAAAAAACAGCGGGCTCAAATTGAAAGATAAATATAAAAACTTTGATGCGGAGAATATACCTGTTAAAGTTGAACCTACCAAAGAAGATAAGGGTTGTATTTGTGGAGAAATTCTGAAAGGTCTGAAAACACCTAAAGATTGTAACCTTTTTGCCAAAGCATGCACGCCACAAAATCCTGTCGGAGCTTGTATGGTCTCTCACGAAGGCGCTTGTCACGCTTATTACAGATATAACCGATAATGATTATGGAAAACAAAATATTATTGGGACATGGAAGCGGTGGAAAATTAACACGCGAATTAATTCATCGGCTTTTTGTAAAACACTTTAATAATCAAATATTAGCCATTCAAAGCGACTCTGCTATTCTTACTACAAATAGCAGGAACCTGTCTTTTACTACCGATTCCTTCGTGGTAGATCCCATTTTTTTCCCCGGAGGAGATATAGGCAAGCTGGCTGTGGCAGGAACCGTAAATGACCTGGCAGTTTCCGGGGCAAGGCCATTATACCTGAGTTGTTCTTTCATTCTTGAAGAAGGATTTTACCTGGATCAATTGGAGAACATCGTTAAATCCATGGCTGAAGAAGCAAAAACAGCAGGTGTAATAATTGTGACGGGTGATACCAAGGTTGTTGATCGTGGTAAATGCGACAAGATTTTCATTAACACCTCCGGAATAGGTATTTTGGATAAAAACAAAAAAGATATCAGCACCGGCAAAAAAATAAGCAAAGGAGACCGGATTATTATCAACGGTTCGGTTGCAGATCATGGAATGGCCATTTTAAGCGCCAGAAATGAAATGAACCTGAGCGCAGAGATTCTTTCCGATTGTGCAAGCCTAAATCATATGATACAGGATGTAATTGACGAAGGAATAGAAATCAATTTCATGCGTGACGCAACAAGGGGCGGACTGGCAACGGTTCTTGCCGAACTGGCGGAAGGAAAATATTACGGTATTAAAGTTAAAGAAACATCAATACATGTTAATGAAAATGTACGTGGCATGTGTGAAATTCTTGGCTTCGATCCGCTTTACGTTGCTAATGAAGGAAAGGTGGTAATGGTTGTTTCTGAGAAAGATACAGAAAGAACCCTTCAAATTCTAAGAGCCAATAAATTAGGAAAAAATGCTTCTGCAATCGGACAAATTGTTGATCAACACCCCGGAAAAGCCTGGCTGGAAACAGAAATAGGCGGAAAACGTATCATTGACCTGCTGGCAGGTGAGCAGCTTCCGCGTATATGTTGATTAAACCCCGTATTCCCTGTGAAATCTTCTTATCGCTGATTGCAGGTCGTCAAACATCACATAATGGTTTTTGCACCCATTCCTTGAACAGATACTTACAATCCCGCCAATATCTATATTGAATTTAACCATATTGGCATCACACACCTTACAGTGAATAGTTGAATTCAAGACTTCATTGCAATGCGGGCATGTAAATTCCACGATAGATTCCTTTGGAATTGTAATATCACTTTCATGATCGTAACACCCGTAAGTTGAGC
>CAZTAW010000303.1:0-3819 GCA_964611705.1 uncultured Bacteroidales bacterium | reverse complement strand
CATTTCGAGGGTCCAGCTCATCTACGCAGTTTACAAAAAGCGTATCGTCCTGTAATTCCGGATGATATTTTATCTGTTCTGCAAGAATTTTTTTCAACTCATTTTTATACAGTTTCCTTTCAATTGTTCTTATGAGTTTTCCCCTTATTTTTTGTGACGGCTTGTCAAGTAGGGTATCATAAATGTACTCTCCCACGGTTTTATCAGAATTCTCAATATCCTGCTCTGTCTTCTTTTTAATAGCAATCCAATCGCTTTCAGAATCTACAGATCGAAAACTTCTTTTGATATTTCCTTTTTTATCTTCCTTTGTAGTTACAATAAACTCCTTTTTTGTGCCAATCCAATTATCAAGAGGCTCCCTACTTTGTCTTTTGTATACCCAGTCGTTCTCTAAAATAACTTCATACCAAGTACCTTTTGTGTTGGTTTCGCCTGTATTTATGACTTTTTTTACCGATAACTCATAATACTCCTCATTGCTGTCTTTTTTATCATCTTCGATTTCTTCTCCCCTTAATTGATAATAACCTCTCTTTTGGTTAAAATTTAATAATATCCAGGCAAGTTCCTCTTTTGATACCTTATGGGACAGGGCTTTTTCCCTCAGATAATAAATCGTCCAGTCATAAGGGAATTTTTCGATGCCCTTCTCAGCAAACTCATTGGTCATTTCATCAAAGCTATCTTTAAAAATGAATTCATGCTTACCTGCCTCATTTAGCTCATAATTGATTTTTACTTCTTTCCCCTCTTTAAATTGTCCATAGTTCTTTTCAAAATCAATTACATTTGAATAGTGTTCTGGCAAAAAACCAAGGATATTTAAAATTCTGTGTAAGCGTTCACGACGAAGTTTACTTCTTTCATTTATTCTTCGCATACTTCTATATGAAGTTCGCGTTGCAGTTTGAGAAACTGAAACCCCTGCATCAAATTTCCCCAGTATGTCCTGGCTCATTGGAATAATTCTACTTCCAAGTTTAACTATTTCCCCTTCTTTTTTATCGAAATCGCTTTTAATTAAAGCCCATCCTATTGAGTTGGTTCCCAGGTCAAGTCCTAAAATTTTTTTCATTGGTTTTGGTATTTGAGAATTTTTATACTATATTAGCGCTTCAATTTGAAGCAATTCACAATAAGGATTATTCCGTTGTGAAAACATTTAAAGCGGTCTCCATTGGGGATCGCTTTCTTATTTAGACATACCAAATATATAAATTATTTGAAAACATATCTTGCATTTGCATAAAAAATGACAATTCTAAAACTTTTTCATAAACAGGCAATATCGTTCCTACGGAACTTTTCGGGGTGGCAGGCAATCAAGCCTACCATAATGCCATCGCTACGCTATTGATAATTGGTTTTTTCGATGGCATTCCCGTTAGGGAAGACTTTATGGTAGATTCTATTGACATTCCCCCGAAAATTTTATATCTTAGGGACTTAATTATAAACTAAAAAAACCAGACCATGAATTGCCCTGTATGTAATTATGAGAACATTGATGAAGAAGCTCAGCGGTGCCCGAATTGTGGCTCCGATCTTGAGTCTTTTCATGCGCTTCAGCGACTTAGCAAGAAACAGAAAAACCGCACAACCTATATCCTGATCTTATGGATTATTGTAGTACTTTTATTGGCAGGATTGATTTTGATGTATTTTTTAATGAAAGAAAAATCGGTGGATACTCGTGATCAAAATGAGCAACTAACAGCGCAAGTCGCCGAATTGAAAGTTCAGAATGAACAACTAAGCGATGAGAAACGCAAAACAGAATCCAGGCTGGAATTGCTTGAAAAAGAGGCTATCAAGCCTGAGGACCCCGAATTTATTGAGCATGAGATCAAATACGGCGAAACCCTGTTTGAAATTGCGGAAAAATATTATCAGGATGGGTGGCAGTATCCCAAAATTGCCTGTGACAACGGAATTGAAGACCCTGATTTTATCATAGCCGGAAAAACAATTTATATTTATAATTGATAACGGATAAATTTCTATTAATCAAAAAATCTTATCATGGCAGAAAACAGTGACATCCAAATGTTAAACCGGAAAGTTGCTTCTTATCTGAAGGATATGCTTAACCTGAAAAGCGAACTTGATAAAGCCATTGAAGAAAAGGAAGAGATGAATGAAAAGCTCAAAAAGCTTGAGGCAGAGAAAAAGAAGCTGCAACAGGAATACAAAAAATTACTCGATGAAGTTGAAAACCTGAAAAAGAAGGAGTAGTTAATAGATTACTGTTTTGTTTTTTTATCAAAATTAATCCTTTTTAATTCCCGGATATCCAAAAGGTCTTTCGGGCGTCCTGATTTTATTTTACTTGTGATCATGTCCTCCAGAGAAAGTATATTCCATTTTAATAAATGTTGTTTCTTTACTTCGATTTTGATACTCTCTTTATATGCGTGACTGAATGTCTTACCGGGATTGAAGTTTGTGATCAGTTCAATTTCAAAATCAGGACTGATCTTTAGGGAGATGTTTTGTTTTGCCTTTTATAACCATAATAGTTAACTGCAATTCCGCCAACCATCAGCATTCGCAAATTGTTTTTATTGGCGGCATGAATAAATTGCTCAACTTCTTTATGGAATTGGATATCACTCATCGTTTTTTCTCAATACAAAATTCCCTTTTTTATCATTCGGGTGTTTGTGATCTTTTTGATTGGATAAGGGCCTGGTTTCTTCTATCATTTTAAAGAAGGCAATGATTCGCTCGGCAGGGGAGAGCTTTAAAAATTCTTCTTCCCGCCTTTTGTTGTTTTCTTCCTTGCTTCCGAAAAATATTTCCATTGTAATCAATTATGGGTTAAAGATATAAAAACATTTTTTCAGTTATGAGGATTACCCTGTGTCCATTATACCAATGATCTGATCTATGCTGCTAAAACCATGTCTTTTGCAATATTCTTCAATGCCATCAATTATTTTTACGGATATGGCCGGGTCAATGAAATTTGCTGTACCTACCTGAATGGCTGTTGATCCGGCAAGCATAAACTCAATAGCATCTGTGGCATTCATGATGCCGCCTATTCCAATCACCGGTATTTTTACGGCCTGGTAAACCTGCCATACCATTCGCAGGGCGATGGGTTTGATTGCCGGGCCGGATAATCCACCTGTAATTGTTGATAGTATGGGCTTTCGTGTTTGGGCGTCAAGGGCCATTCCCAAAAATGTATTGACCAGGGAAACGGAGTCGGCACCTGCACCTTCTACACCTTTTGCAATTTCCGTAATGTCGGTTACGTTAGGCGATAGCTTTACGATCAGGGTTTTATCCCAGGCTTTTCTAACGGCTTCCGTAACGGCAATTGCTGAAGGACAGCTTACCCCGAAAGCCATTCCGCCTTTTTTTACATTCGGGCATGAAATATTGAGTTCAATTGCCCTGATACCCTCTGTTTCGTTGAGTTTTTTGGTTACCTGTATGTAATCTTCAACAGTGGCGCCGTTTACATTGGGAATGATTTGTGTATTGTATTTTTTGATCCTGGGGTATATATCACTGATAAAATAGTTTACACCTTTGTTCTGGAGCCCAACTGCATTCAGCATTCCCGAAGGTGTTTCGGCCATGCGGGGATAGGGATTGCCTTCTCTGTTTTTTAGCGTCAGTCCTTTTACAAAAATACCACCAAGCAAAGCAGGCTCTATAAACTCGCTGAGCTCTTCGCCAAAGCCACAGGTTCCGGAGGCTACGGTAACAGGGTTTTTAAGTTCAAGGTCTTTTATTTTTACTTTCAGGTCTGCCATTTTAAATCATTTGTGTTAAAAACGGGTCCTTCGGTACAAACACATT
>CAZTAW010000302.1:0-3862 GCA_964611705.1 uncultured Bacteroidales bacterium | reverse complement strand
GTAACGAATCTGTTGGTTATTCTTGTGATAAGCGCTGGGGAGTATTTTTGGCTGTTTAAGCATGAATCACGTAAAAAAATAGTTTATGATAATCTGGATTTGCTCAAACCAGAAAATGAACATTTATTTTTAAAAGATATTGAAAATCGTACAGGTCTTAAGATTAAACGGGTTGAAATAGGAGAGATTAGTTTTGTGAAGAATCAGGCAGAGCTGATCATCTATTATTTTGATGATTCCAGAACCTCGGAGTTTTTTACACAGAAAGCGCAGGAAAGGCTTTAATAATGCAATTTTATCGTTTTCCATTATTCTGTTTATTATTCATGGTTGGTTTTATTAGCCAGGTTTCTTTTTCACAGGAAAAAGACAAGACTCAGGCACTGATTTTCGATTACAATGAATTGCACAAAGTAAAGATCATTGCCGATTTTGATGCTATTTTTAATAATGTGAGCGACCCGGCTGATTATCATGAAGCAAAAATGATAGCAAATATCGGAAAGTATAAATATAAATTTGATGTTGAACTCAAGCCGAGAGGGCATTTCAGAAGAAATCCCGATCATTGCAATTTTCCGCCGTTGCGGATCAACTTCAAGAAAAAACACATCAAAGGAACCCCTTTCGAGCATAGTGATAAGGTAAAGCTTGTTACACATTGTAATATTGATGATGAACATGCAAATGACAATGTGTTGACTGAGTATCTGATTTACAAAATGTTTAATATATTATCGGATACAAGCTTTCGGGTTAGTCTTGCAAAATTCAAATATGTTAACCGTTCCCCGGTTAATCTTACGCTTAAGCGATATGGATTTTTTATCGAAAAGACCAATCATTTGGAATTAAGAACTCAACTACAGGAGTTTGAGCCGGAATATATTAACTATCAACAACTTGAAAAAGGTTTTTTTTCATTGGTTTCACTGTTCTCTTATCTTATAGGAAATTCGGATTATTCGGTTTTGGTACCTCAAAATGTTAAATTGCTTGCTGAAAAAAAAGAAGGCCCTTTTGTTATTGTACCCTATGATTTTGATCTGAGCAAAATGGTTAATCCTTTTTATGCTCCTTATAATCAGTATGATGAAAACAGACAGGAAGTAGCTCCCACCATTAAGGGGTACTGTCAGGAGTATAGTGATTTCATGCCAGCAATCAAAAAAATCAATACAAAAAAACAAGACCTGTATATGTTAGTCAATAATTTTGATAGAATAAGTAAAGAAAAACGCAAAAAAATTCTCAACCGTCTTGATCGTTTCTATCAAACAATTAACAATGAGCATTTGTTTTTAGAAGTATTCGACAATTACTGTAAAAATGATTAAAGTTGTAATTCTGAACATATCGCTTTTTTTTCAGATTTTTCTGATGAGTACTCATGGAATGACAATTGATGATAAGGAACTTGTTAAAGCTATAAGGAATGATAAACAGAGTGTTATTTTGGAATACCTTAGTAATGGCGGTGATCCGAATCTGAAAGTTGGAAAAAAGGAAATTCCTTTGCTGTTTTATACCATTCGGTACGGAGCGCCTGATATTGCCCTTCAGCTTCTTCTGTACAAAGCAGATCCTGATGCAATTGCAAAAGAAAAACCGCTTATTATCTGGGCTGTAAAAAAAGATCAGCTAAAAATTGCCCGCTACTTGCTTTTGTTCGGCGCTGACGTTAATGCCACCGATAAAAAAGGAAATACAGCCCTGATAACTTCAGCCTGGATGAACTGCAAAGATATGTCACGTCTTTTGCTAAATTTTGGTGCAAGCATCAGGCAAACAGATAATCAAGGTAATACTGCTGTTAACTATGCCAATTACCATAAAAGCTGCTATACAGGACAATATCTGAGAGTAGTAAAAAAATATCAGCAGAAAACAAAATTTGACAGTAGCTACATTGATGGACCGCATGTTTTTGTGGTTAATGACTCATTGCTTAATATTTCTTATTTCAGGTATGATAAAAGTGATGATACAACATATCGCGAGGTTGAAATTATCAAAACCAGTGATGATACTGTTACTTTCAAAAATCCCATAGACAAAGAATCGGTATATACCATTTACATTAATAATGAAGAATACCCTGATATGTTTTCAGGTGTTGAGAATATCTTTGCTGTCAACGATATCCATGGTAATTACAAGGAGTTTATTAAACTATTATCAAAAAATGGTATTATTAATGAAAACCTGAACTGGAAATGGGGCAGGGGACATTTGGTCATCATCGGTGATGTATTTGACCGTGGAGAACAGGTAACGGAAACACTTTGGTTTTTATATAAACTTGAACGACAGGCCAGAAAGGCAGAAGGATATGTACACTTTGTTTTAGGAAATCATGAGATCATGGTTTTGATGGGTAAAGCCTTGTATCTTTCAAAAAAATACGAACATCTTCATTATCGTTTTGATTTTGATTATCCTGATTTTTATTCCCGGAAAAGTATATTGGGGAAATGGCTGCGTAGTAAAAATACGATGGTTAAGATCAATGATAACTTATTTGTACATGGCGGGATTTCCTATCCCTTTTATACTGAAATGATGAGTATTCAGAGTGTTAACAATTATACCCGATTGCTTTTCAAAAGAGATGATTCTAAAAAACTTTCTGACAAAGCCGAAAAGTTTCTTGGTGATTTTGGTCCATTCTGGTACAGGGGCTATGTCTGGAATCCCGAAGAAAAAAATATTATCACCGAAAAACAACTGGATGAGATACTTGGGTTTTATAAAGTCTCCCATATAATAATCGGGCATACGCTTATAAAGGATATCCAAACATTATTTCACAATAAAGTAATAGCTGTATCATCACCATTTCAGATAAAAGGCCTGTTGAGTCATGGACTTTTCATCCATAAAAACCAGTATTTCAAAGCTCGGTTTACCGGAAAAAAAGAATTGCTTTTCTGAATTATTCTTTTCAGTATTGGCTTACATTTGCCACAAATATAAAATGCTCTAATTAATATCAGGAAAGCAGTTAATAGTATAACGGAATTTAGAAAGAAGCTAAAATAGCTTGAAGCAGAACATGAACAAGTAAAATATTTATTTTTGCCTCATAATAATGAACAATTATGAAAGATAGTTTATCAAGAAGAACATTTATCAAAAGTGCAGGAGCGGCAGGAACCCTGATGCTTTTGGGCGGTAGTCTGTTATCGAAAATTGCCTGGTCAGCAGGACCACTTGCAAATTCGGATATTTCTGTGGTCAATGGAACAGATTATTTTAATAACACTTTGAAAGCCGTTGATCTACTGGGAGGAATGAAAAACTTTGTGCAGCAAGGTCAGAAAGTTGGCTTACTTGTCAACTCCGATTTTGAAATCCCTGGTGCATATGTGAATCCTGATATTGTTCTTGCAGTGATAAAAATGTGCAACGAAGCTGGGGCACGTGAAATAACCTGCATACAAAACATCAAGCAGGCTTATTGGGAAAGAAGTTCATATTACGAAAATTTCAAAGACGATATTGCAAAACTCAATATCGAACAAGCCAATCAGTTTCCGGCAAAGTTTGATGAAAAGTATTTTATTAAGTATAATGGTTTGCGAGGTGCCAAATGTCTCACCGGGGAGGTAGAAATAACCAAAGCCATAGTGGATTGTGATGTATTTATTAATATTCCGATTGCCAAACATCATGATCTTACTTTTTATACCGGAGCGATAAAAAACATGATGGGTATTGGTACACGTAAAACCAATGTGTTTTATCACCTGGGTGGTCCTGAAAGAAATGATCCGGATTTCCTGGGTCAATGCATGGCAGATATTAATAAATTTCAGAAATCGGATCTGATCATTGTTGATGCAACTAAATTCATCACTAC
>CAZTAW010000301.1:0-3872 GCA_964611705.1 uncultured Bacteroidales bacterium | reverse complement strand
GATCTTATATAAACTAATTTTGCAGAATTATTATTACATTGCAAGGGAACAACTTTTTCGTTTTCATCCGAAAATTAAAAAACTTTTATATTATGAGAGCTATCAATCCATACACAAACGAAATCATACAGGTTTATAAAAAACATACTTACTCCGAACTGGATGCAATTATCAAATCGGTGAATCAAGCCTGGGAAAACTGGAAAAATACAAGTTTTAAAGAGCGTACATCCAAAATGAGAAATGCAGCAGAAATCCTCAGGAAAGACAAAAATATACTGGCAAACCTCATTACGGATGAAATGGGAAAATTACTTTCGGAATCTCTTGCTGAGATTGAAAAATGCGCATGGGTTTGTGATTACTACGCTGAAAATGCGGAACAATTTCTTTCGGATGAAAACATTGAAACCGACGCATCAAAAAGTTTTGTGGCATATGAACCACTGGGTATAGTTCTGGCTGTGATGCCCTGGAATTTTCCATTTTGGCAGGTTTTCAGATTCGCAGCGCCGGCATTGATGGCAGGTAATGCGGGATTGCTGAAACATGCTTCAAATGTTCCGGGATGTGCGCTTGCCATAGAAAAAGTATTTATGGAAGCCGGATTCCCGGAAAACATCTTCAAAACATTGTTAATCCCATCTTCCATGGTTTCATCGGTTGTAGAAAACAAAGATGTTAAAGCAGTAACACTAACTGGAAGCGAAGATGCCGGAAAACAGCTTGCTGAAACTGCTGGCAGAAATCTTAAGAAACAAGTTTTGGAGCTTGGTGGGTCTGATCCCTTTATTGTTTTGGAAGATGCGGATATCGAAAAAGCATGCCAGACAGCAGTTACAGCAAGGATGATTAATACCGGGCAAAGTTGTATTGCTGCAAAACGGTTCATTGTTGAAGAAAAGGTTGCAGATGAGTTTGAAAATAAAATCCTTTCAATAATGAAAGAATACAAATCAGGCGATCCAAAAGAAAAACAAACAAAAGTTGCTCCGCTTGCCCGCCCCGAATTTGTGGATGATATTGATTACCTGGTTCAAAATTCTGTTGATATGGGCGCTAAAGTTCTGCTCGGAGGAAAAAGACCGGATAATGAAGGTAATTTTTATCCACCTACCGTTTTAACGAAGGTTACTCCCGAAATGCCTGTCTTTAAGGAAGAAACATTCGGGCCTGTAATGGCTGTTGCTCGTGTAAAAAACGAAGAAGAGGCTATTGAAGTGGCAAATCAAAGCAGGTTCGGTCTGGGTGGTTGTGTCTGGACAAAAGATATCAAACGAGGTGAAAGAGTTGCAAGACAGATTAATACGGGTTGCATGTTTGTAAACGGACTTGTTAAGTCTGATCCCCGTCTTCCTTTCGGAGGGACCAACAAATCAGGATATGGCAGGGAATTATCTTATTTTGGTATCCGGGAGTTTGTAAATATCAAAACCATTTGGATTGCCTGACAATCAAATGAACTACTCCGCCGCAGAGCAACGGGGTATCAAACGGAGAAATAATTTCGCCCCAAGGGGCGGGGAACCTGACTGCCGTCAGGCAAGTTGAACCCTTGTCCGCCAACTGGCGGATTCAATCAACATCAAACCCCAACCAACTTTTGGCTGAGCAAACCGAGGGTAAATCCAAGTGTTGCCCCCAGGGCCGGACTCCAGCGGTTATTCATTTTTGCGGAAGGGGCTATATCCTGAAACATCAGATAGATAATGCCGCCACCGGCAAAACTCATGATAACGGCAACCAATTCCGTTTCCTCACTTAATAAAGCATTACCGGTTAATGCAGCCAGAACCCCAACAAATGACATGGGCAGTAAAATAAGGAAAGATTTTTTATTGGAAAAGCCCGAACTTTTAAAGTCTTCATGTGCATTAAAAGCTTCCGGCAAATTCTGTAACCCGATAAAAACAGCCAGCAAAAGCGCTATGTCCTGATGATAAGCAAACACAGCTCCCAATGCCAAAGCCTCCGGCAGATAGTCCATCATCATGGAAATGATCTGGGCCGCATTGCCATCTTTCTTTTCAATAATCATATCAACAACATACATCAGTAATCCGCCGCCAATAAAAGACACAGCCATCCAAACCGTTGAAAGGTCTTCCAGTGCTCTGGGAGCCAGAACAAATGCTACTGCTGAAATCAATATACCTCCCCCGCAGGCCGTAACAAAATGCATTATATATTTTTTTGTTTCCCGCTTCTTGATTTTTTCATTAAGCATGGCAAGTGAAGCACCGATTGGTATTGTTATACCTGCCATCAACGCATAAATTATAATAAGATTTGTTTTCATAATTTTTTTCCTCTGATGAACAAATGTAGAAATATTGTATCAAGTTGACACAGGATTCCGGATTTAATTATGCTATGAAATTCTTCACATTTCGTAAATTTGGCAAAATCTTTCAATTATGCGAATTGACATTATCACCATATTTCCTGAGATGTTTGAAGGTCCTTTCAGTCATTCCATCATCAAAAGGGCAATTGATAAAAAGCTGGCAGATATTTACATCCACAACCTGAGGGATTACGCAACCAACAAGCATAAAAGCGTTGATGATTATGCTTTTGGCGGTGGTGCAGGCATGGTCATGATGATTGAACCCATTGACAATTGCCTGCAAGCCTTAAAATCAAAAAGAGATTATGATGAAATTATCTATCTCTGCCCGGATGGTGAATTGCTTGACCAGAAGCTGGCTAACCGGCTATCCGTGGTAAAAAATCTCGTTCTGCTTTGTGGTCATTACAAAGGAATTGATGAACGCATCCGGGAGCATTTAATCACCAAAGAAATTTCCGTAGGGAATTATGTTTTATCAGGAGGAGAATTGGCTGCTGCAGTGCTCACCGATAGTATCATCAGACTTCTTCCGGGTGTTCTGGGCGACGAAACCTCTGCCCTCTCCGACTCTTTTCAGAATGATCTTGTCTCACCTCCTGTGTATACCAGACCCAGAAAATACAGGGGCTGGAAGGTGCCGGACATATTAATTTCAGGGAATGATAAAAAAATTGATGAATGGAAGCATGAACAATCCCTGATAAGAACCCGGGAGAGAAGGCCGGGAATGTTTGAGAAATAAATTAAATAAACTGAATCTTATTAAAAATGTAAAGCATTTTTCTGTTAGATTCAGTTATGTCGATAGGATCAGGAGGTCAATCATTGCAAACCTTTTCCGTATCGGTATAAAAAAAATGTATCTTTAAGATCAAAAACCATAAATTTGGAATGGAACACGGATAACACGCCTGCCTGCCGGCAGGCAGGGGCGTCATCCGTGTGCCATTAAGAATAAAAGGCCACGAATGCACGAATAATATTCGTCTTTCATTCGTGCATTCGTGGCAAAAAAACTACAAAAATGAGAAAATATGTTATTTTGGTTTTAGTCTTATCGTTCATTGTAACATCAGTAATGCCGCAATCAAAAATTGCCCTGGTAATTGGTAATTCGGATTATAAGCAAATGCCGTTAAAAAACCCTGAAAATGATGCTTATGATCTTTCAAGCGCTTTGCGGGCATTGGGATTTCAGGTAATTCAAAAAACCAATCTAAACCAGCGGCAAATGGAAGATGCCATCAGGGAATTTAAGGGAAGCATCAGCCCGGGTGATGTGGCCTTGTTTTATTTCAGCGGGCACGGAACCCAGGTAAAAGGTTTGAATTACCTCATCCCGGTAGGAGAGCGCGTTACCAACGAAATTGATGTAAAGTACAATTGTGTGGAGGCCGGTTTTGTGCTTGACCATATGGAACAGGCCCGGTCCGGGATTAACATTATTATTTTGGATGCTTGCCGTAACAATCCTTTTAAAGGCTACCGCTCGGCCAACAGGGGTTTTGCCTATATGTCA
>CAZTAW010000300.1:0-3898 GCA_964611705.1 uncultured Bacteroidales bacterium | reverse complement strand
GTATAACTGCATCTAACAAAAAAATGCATTGCATTTCTTGTAAGATTCAGTATAGAAACCAAGAGGATCAAACCTGTCAGATTTTTAATCTCCCAATATCCGGATACTCCACTCCCACCAGAAACAATCCATGAGCAGGTACCGAATAACCGGCTTCCGAACGATTTTTACTTTCAATAATTTTTCTTAAATCAGATAAGGTAATTTTATGTTTGCCTATATCCAGCATGGTTCCGACAATCGCCCTGACCATATTCCGTAAAAAACGATTGGCGCGAATCTCAAATGTGAGAATACTGCTTTTTTCCCTCCAACGGGCATCATATATATCGCAAAAAAACGTATTTGCATCGGTGTTGACCTTTGAAAAACATTCAAAATCCTGATAGGACTTTAGTATATCGCAGGCTTTGTTAATCAGGTCAACATCCAGGTCTCCGAATAAATAATAAGAATAATCTGCCTGGAAAGGATTTTTTTTTCTGGCAATCCGGTAATGATATGTTCTCGATACGGCATCGAATCTTGCATGGGCATTGTCATTAACCTGATAAATATCGTAAATGGCAATTTCCCTACCCAGCATCTGGTTCATACGAAAAATATACTTTCCCAAATTATCATCGCTTATATTTTCATGATAATCAAAATGGGCATAGAACTCCGATGCGTGAACTCCCGTATCGGTTCTCCCACAGCCTGTTACATTGATTTCGATGCCCAATAATTTCGACAAGGCTTCATTCACGGCTTGCTGTACCGTTGCAACTCCTTTTTGTAGCTGCCAGCCATGAAAACGCTTTCCGTTATAGGCCATCCTGATAAAAAATCTGTAATTATCCGTCTTCATACCCGGTAAAATTATAATATTATTTTGAATCGAAATAAATTACCGTATAGGCTGGCAAAGTTATAATTATGGGTTATTTTTGTAACACGAATTTCAAAATCATAACACTATGCAGGTAAAACGTTTCGGTGTTTCACTGGAGGAAGAATTGCTTAAGAAGCTGGATAAGCTGGTTGAGAAGCATCAGTTTCCCAACCGTTCGCAAGCCATACGATTTTTGATCAACAAATACATTGTGGAACAAAAATGGGGAGACGATGAACAGGTTGCCGGTGCAATTGTGCTGGTTTATGATCATCATAAAAGAGATTTGCAAAACAAATCAACAGATCTGCAACACCATAATCACGACCTGATACTTTCGGTTCAACATGTGCATTTAAATCACGATAATTGCCTGGAAACCATTACTGTTAAAGGAAAAGCAAAAGACCTGGCCAATCTGGCCGATCAACTGATCTCCATGAAAGGCATTAAACACGGAGAACTGGTAATGAGTACATCGGAATAATTTTTTTAACAATAAAGTAACACTAAAATTAATTTTATAACACGAAAAACATTGAAGCATACGGAACTGTTAACCTGAGCATATCAAGAAACATAGGTCAGTATATCAATGCATCATTAAACATACAAAATCTTCTTGATAACAAACACATGGAAAACTATTTGTATATGTCGCCGGGAAGGCTGATTAGAGCAACCGTATCATTTTCATTATAACATGAAAAAACTGAGTTTTGCATACGTATTTCTCGTTTTGATATTGTTTTCATGCAATGTCCGCAAAGAAAACAAGAGAGGGTTACATGCTGTTATTGATGCCACAGGAAGAGAGGTTTTTATTCCGGAGGCCATAGAAAGTGTAATTGCCCTGCGCTCCGGCGCTCTCAGATTGATCGCTTATCTTGATGCAACTGAGCGGGTCATCGCCGTGGAGGGCAATGAAAAAAAACGGAAAGTCCCTTACTTATATGCATATCCTGAACTCAGGGAATTGCCGGTCACCGGAACGGGTAATATTGCTGAGCCGGAGTTACTGGCAGCCCATAAACCGGATATGATTCTTTGTACATACCTGACAGCAGGAGAAGCTCAGGAATTGCAGGAAAAAACAGGCATACCGGTTGTAGTAGCCGATTATGGAGATTTCAATGACAGAATAGATACATTGTACAACACACTGCAATTTCTTGGCAATATATTTGGCAAAGAAAAAAGAGCCGACAGCCTGATTCGTTATATCAAACAAAACATAGCAGAATTAAACAAACGATCTTTATCAAAGGCAAAAACCAGTGTATATATCGGAGGCATTGCGTACCGCGGATCTCATGGTATCAATTCAACAGAACCCCAATATGCGCCTTTTCGTTTTGTTAATGCCAACAATGTGGCAGCAGACCTTGGTGAAGCAACCAGCTCACCCAAAGCCTGGCTTGAGAATGCCTTTATAGACCGGGAGCAGTTGATCAAGTGGGATCCTGAAAAAATTTTCCTTGATGTTTCAGGACAGTTATTATGGAGTGTAGACCTCAAAAACAAAGCAATGGAATCTTCATTGCATGCAATTATGCAACATGAGCTTTACGTGGTTTTGCCGCATAACTGGTACACAACCAACTACGAAAACATACTCTGTAATGCCTGGTATATCGGCAAGATATTATACCCTGATGCTTTTCATGATATTAAAATCCATGAAAAAGCAAACGAAATATATACGATGTTTGTCGGGAAACCGGTTTATGATAAAATGATGAAAGAATATGATGCATATCACCGGCTAACGAAATAAGAAGGAATGAAACAAAAGGAAGTTAAAAAAGCATATAAAAAATATATCCGGCGTAAGAACCGATTTATTTTCGGCATTGTTCTGGTTCTGATCGTACTTGTATTTCTGGGTATTTCAATCGGCGCTGCCGGCATTTCCTTTTCCGATGTATTGGCTTCCCTTTTTGGCCAGGATGAAAGTGTAAACAGGCAGATTATCCTGAATATCCGTCTGCCAAGAGTACTTTCCGCTATTATTTGCGGGATCGCACTTTCTGTTTCAGGCACTGCGATGCAGAGCATTTTAAGAAATCCGCTTGGTTCTCCCTTCACACTTGGTATTTCAAATGCAGCCGCTTTTGGGGCAGCCTTTGCAGTGATTATTTTCGGGGCAGGGTCTATGCAAAGCAGTGTAACGGATTCGGTTTTATTCAACAATCCCTATATCATCAGTATATCGGCTTTTTTCTGGAGCCTGGCAAGCACATTTCTCATTTTGCTGGTCGCCAGGGCCAGGGGAGCATCACCCGAAAACATGATCCTTACCGGGATCATTGCGGGTTCTCTCTTTATTGCACTCACAACAGGATTACAATATGTGGCCGATGATGTGGAACTTGCAGCCATTGTCTTCTGGACTTTTGGGGACCTGAGCCGCGCTTCCTGGCAAGAACTTCTTGTTCTTTGCATTGTAATTATCCCGGTATTTATTTACTTCATTTACAATCGCTGGAATTACAATGTAATGGATTCGGGCGATGAACCGGCAAAAAGCCTGGGAGTAAATGTAAACCGTGTAAGGATATGGGGTATGATACTGGCTTCACTGGCAACAGCAGTTGCTGTTTCATTCTATGGCATTATTGCATTTGTCGGGCTGGTTGTGCCACACATCGTTCGTCGCATTATCGGAAGTGATGAAAGATTTCTGCTACCCGGTTCGGCATTGTTTGGCGGAACCTTTCTTTTGCTTTCGGATATCATAGCGCGAACAATTATTTCACCCATGGTCTTGCCTGTTGGAATAATAACATCCCTCATAGGAGCACCGCTTTTTATATTTTTATTAATGAAAGGAATCGGAAAATCACAATGGACATGATCAAAATAGAAAACATCAGTTTTGCTTATAACGGTAGTCTTGTATTGGAAAACATAACAGAGAATATCCGAAGCGGTGAATTCATAGGCATTATCGGACCCAATGGTTCAGGCAAAACAACATTATTGCGTTGTTTGAATGGTATTCTTCAACCCAAATACGGAAGA
>CAZTAW010000299.1:0-3905 GCA_964611705.1 uncultured Bacteroidales bacterium | reverse complement strand
AAATCCGTAAATATTGTCACCCTGGGATGTTCCAAAAATCTTGTGGATTCCGAAGTGCTACTGGGATACCTCCATGCAGCCGGTTTTGAAATATTTCATAATACCAACAAGCTGTCAGATTATATCATTATTAATACATGTGGTTTTATTCATGATGCCAAACAGGAGTCAATTGATACCATCCTGGGCTATGTCAATGTATTAAAAGATAATGATAGGAGTTCCCTGATCGTTATGGGTTGTCTTTCGGAACGTTATAAGCAACAACTTCAGAAAGAAATCCCTGAAGTAAGTTGTTTTTACGGGGTTAATCAGATGAAAGAAATTGCCGGTGATATTATCAATGACAGGATAAATGCAAAAGCCTTCAGGCAAATTACAACTCCGTCGCATTATGCTTACCTGAAGATTGCAGAGGGCTGCAACAGAAAATGTTCTTTTTGTGCCATTCCGTTAATCAAGGGAAGGCATATATCAAGAACCATTGAAAACATTATTGCAGAAGCTGAAAATCTGTCAGCAAAAGGAGTAAAAGAGATCATTTTGATTTCCCAGGATCTGACTTATTATGGTTTTGACAGATACAGAAGTTTTAAGCTTGTTGATCTTGTATCCGAATTAACAAAAATTTCAAAACTGGAATGGATTCGGTTGCAATATTTATATCCTCATAATTTCCCTCCGGATTTGCTTGATGTGATAAACACATCCGAAAAAGTCTGTAATTATTTGGATATACCGCTTCAGCATATCAGCGAGCGTATTTTGAAGTCAATGAAAAGGGGTGTTTCCCAAAATGAAACAATTGATTTGCTTGATAAAATCAGGACGAATATTCCCGGCGCAGCATTGCGCACAACACTAATAAGCGGATACCCCGGAGAAACAGAAAGTGAACACCAGGAGTTGATTGAATTCGTGAAGAAATATCAATTTGACAGGTTGGGGGTTTTTGCCTATTCGCATGAAGAAGATACAAGTGCATTTGATTTGGATGACAATGTACCGGAAGAGCTCAAAAAGGAACGCAGGGAAGAGATTATGCATACACAGGAAAGCATAGCATTGGAAAAAAACCGGAAACGGATAGGGGCGAAACTCAAAGTACTGCTTGATGGTAAAGAGGGCGGATTTTATGTAGGAAGAACTCAATATGATTCACCGGAAGTGGATAATGAAGTGCTGATTCCTGCCAAATATCTTGATCTTGTGACAGGTAATTTTTACGATCTCATAATCACTGCTGCGAACACATACGACTTGTTTGCCGACATTCATTCCCGTTAAAATTCATAATTTTTCATTTTGGGAAAAACAAAAACATATGTTCAAACGTTATTAATATATGAATGAATATATGTAGCATATTAAATCCTTTGACCTATGCATATTTCATGCATTTTAACAGTTTTTAACAATGTTGTTAAAATTGATTTTGAGGGATTTGTAAATTATGGCACGTATATTGCTTTTCATTATTTGAGATTGTGATTTTTGGTACATAATCAGAAATCTTTCCGCCGTCCGTCCCAAGGATGGCATCTTTCTCATAATTAATAAATTTGGTTTTGGTTGGGAAAGGCCGGGAGTAAAAGCTTCCGGCTTTTCTTTTATATACCTCCCTGTTTTCAATCAATTTTTATATTTTTGTGTATCAAAATTAAATTTTTTAGATATGAAACGATTGATAAGCACTTTGGCAGTTCTGTTATTTTACACTGCAACGGCATTTGCAATTAACCAACCCGACTCTGTCAAAAATGGATATTACGAAGAAAAAGACAGGCGGTATACAAATAAAGGTTATTATGAAAACGGGAAAAAAGTTGGCGTTTGGGAAAGGTATCACCCTAACAATCTCATAAATACCATTACGTATTACGAAGATGGTAAAAAGGATGGTTTGTTTATAAGAATTGACCAGCGTGGATTTATCAAGGCCCAGGGATATTACAAGGATGATATTCTTGATGGAACCTATACAAAATATTCCTTTGGCGGACGTCTGAAATCAAAGATTGAATACAAAGACGGGAAAATACATGGAATAAAAAAACTCTTTTACGATAACGGTAAAATCCAGGAAGAATCACATTATATAGATGGTGAAAAAAACGGAACTTCCAAATGGTATACCATGAAGGGCAAGCTGATTGCCGAATACAATTATAAAAACGATCTTTTTGAAGGCGAGCAAAGAACCTATTACGATGACGGACAATTAATGTCGGTTGAAACGTATGATAATAATATCCCGGTAGGGACATTTACCGAATATTACCAAAATGGAAATTTAAAGGTTGAAGGGCCTTATAAAAATGGTGATAAGCATGGTGTGTGGAAATATTACAATGAATCTGGTGATGTATTAGAAGAGAAAAAGTTCCGAAAGGGCGAGGAAAAATAATGAAGAAGCTTATTAATCCTTATACGCAGATCAGCGGGTACAATTGTTTTGGTTGTTCTCCTGATAATGAGCATGGATTGCAGATGAAATTCAAGGAGGATGGAGAATATGTATTATGCGAATGGGAGCCCAAATCGCATTTTCAGGGATACAGGGAAGTATTGCACGGCGGGATACAGGCTACTTTAATGGATGAAATAGCAAGCTGGTGTGTACAGGTTAAGGCAAAAACTGCAGGTGTTACTTCAAACCTGCGGATCAGATATAAACGTCCGGCTTACACAAGTCAGGGAACAATTTTCCTGAAAGCCAAAATTAAGGAAATGCGAAGAAATCTTGCCGATGTTGAAGTGTTTCTTTACAATCTCGAAAATACACTTTGTGCAGAAGGATTGATCACTTATTTTCTTTTTCCTCTGAAATTTGCCAAGAATAGACTTTATTTTCCCAGTGATGAAAATTTTTACGAAGACGGATCAGGATAATTGTTTTATTATTTTCTGAAATAACAAGGGCCAGTCAAGGTGAGCGCTTTTTTTACCAAACCGAAGTATTACAATATCATTTGAGGTATCAATATAAATGTATTGACCCAGAATGCCTTTGGCAAATACGGATCCGTTTTCGAGGGTTCGCCAGTGAAAGTAATAAGGATACCCGGATGCATCTGTAAATTCAGGATGGGCGGTTTTGATGTTTGTCAGCCATTTTTGTGGTATTATTTGATTGCCCTGCCAGTTGCCGTTATTTAAAACCAGTTGTCCGAAAAGGGCAAAATCTGAGATCCTTGCATTCAGGCAACAAAATGCCTTAGGATTTTTATGTTTTTTACTGTCGAGATTCCAGGAAGCATCATATTGCATGGGTATTTTTTTCCACAGTTTTTCTTCCATGTACTCCGGAAGTGTTCTCCCTGTTGCCATTTCGATTATCATTGCCAGTATTTGTGTATTGCAGCTCTGGTATTCGTAAGTTGTACCGGGTTCATCTTCTACTTTCAGGTTCAGTACATATTTTTTCAGATTACGTCCATAGTAAAATTTAGCCATTTCTCCGAAAGGATTGTAATATCCTTCATTAAATTTAATTCCGGATTGCATATTGAGCAAATCCCTGATTGTAATTTTTGAAAAACCGGGATTCTTAAATTCCTTAATAAATTCAGTTACAGGCTGGTCAATACTTTGAATGACTCCTTCATCCAATGCTATTGCAATCATTGTGCTTATAAATGACTTGGCAATGGAAAAGGAGGGAAGGATGCTTTGCCGGTCAAATCCATCGAAGTATTTTTCAAAAATTATGCTGTCATTTCTCAGGATTAAAAACGCCACTGTTTTTTTTTCTTTAAGCCAATTATCAAAAGATTCCATTTCATTTTCTTTGAAGCCTTCAGGGGTATTTATTTTTACATTTGCTTTTCTTTCGGGGAAAATAAAATCAGTATCACCTTTTTTTATTGTTGCCAGGGGAAATTTTTTATAATCATTAATATCTG
>CAZTAW010000298.1:0-3908 GCA_964611705.1 uncultured Bacteroidales bacterium | reverse complement strand
CAATCCAAACAAACTTTTCAACGATCTGAATGGAATGCGAAAGAAGAAAAAACTGGATGTTCCTGCCGTTCAGTTGGATGATGTGAAAAATTGGACTTATTCCTGATCTCTAATTTATCAGTAATAATTAAATGAACTTGTTATATTTGCATTCGTTTAGGCGGAAAAAATTATTAATCAAAACATCAATAATATGAACATGAAAACAGTCAGAAATTTATTTGTTGCCTTACTTTTGGGTTTTTCAGTTTCAGGTTTTGCTCAAACACTTAACGATGCCGGAGTTTCTTTTAACAAAGGAATACAGGAAACCAATTCCGGTAATTTTGATGGCGCCATTGATGCTTTTAAAAACTGTCTGGATATTTGCGAGCAGTTAGGCGTTGAAGGAGATGAATTAAAAGCAAAAGCCATCAAGCAATTAGGCAAACAATATTTTAATGCCGGTATTCAGAATTATAAAGACAAAGATTACTCCGGTGCAATTAATAATTTCAAAAAAGCATCTGTTTATGCTGAAAAAGCAGGTGATGATAAAATTAAAGCCAAAGCAGATAATTACCTTGCTGTGTTTTACTCTTCTTTTGGTATGTCGAGCTGGAAAAAAGAAGACTTTGACAAAGCACTTGATTACCTGAATAAGGCCATTGAAGCCGATCCGAATTATTCAAAATCTTATCTTGTTAAGGCTATGGTTTATAAGTCGCAGGATAAAACCGATGAGATGAAAAAATATGTTGACAAATGCATCGAAATTGGAGGTGCGGGCGATAAATACGCAAAGCAAGCCAAAAGTGTTGCAAGCAAGTACTACCTTTCGCAGGGAGCTAAAAAGCTTCAGGCAGGTGATTTCTCAGCATCCATCGAAACCCTTAATAATTCAATGGAATACGGTGATCCTGATGCCAATACCTATTATTATCTTACACTAGCATACATTGGTACATCCAACTGGACTAAAGCCATCGAATCAGGTGAAAAAGCCACAGAAATGCAAACCGGCGACAAGGCCAATATTTATTTCGAGCTTGCAAAAGCTTATGAAAACAAAGGTGAAACAGCCAAAGCCTGTGAAACATACAAAAAAGTTACATCAGGTCCGAATGCTGAAGCAGCTAAATATAAAATCGAGAAGGAACTGGGCTGTAACTAATCCTGTTCATTAAAAACATTTGAAAGCATGTTTGTTTTGCAAGCATGCTTTTTTTATAATATCTTTGAAGTATGGAGAAGTTAACGCAAAAGGAAAAAGTTGTTATTTGGGTGATCAGTATTATAATAGCGATTATATTGTCATTTTTCATGATATAATTTTTTACAAAGAGCAACATTAATAAATAACAACTTTCCGGTTTTGCTGTTTGAATTTTTAAATAATTAGTAACTTTGATTAGACGTATTCTTGTCCCCTGACATAGAAAATTGGGATAATGCATGAAAAAGGGTCATCTACATAAAAAACAGAAAACCACAAAACACCATCCGGAATATAATCAGAATGATGATTCCAAATTCAGGGATATTCTGCTGATCTCTAACGACTGGATTTGGGAAATTGACACTGAAGGCGTTATTACTTTTACCTCAGGTCAGATCAAAGAGATACTCGGTTACGAAACCGAAGAGATAATTGGTACAAGTGTTTTCGAAATGTTTCTTCCTGAGGAAAAAGAAAAGCTGAAATCAGAAATCAAAAAGATCATTTCTCTCGAAAAGCCTATCATCAACAGAATTAACTGGAATTTATCAAAAGACGGACGAAAAGTTTGTCTTGTTACCAATGGTGTTCCGATCTATGATAAAAACAATCAATTAAAAGGCTACCGGGGTGTTGATAAAGACATTACCCAGCAAAAACAAACAGAAGAAAACCTGCGCAAAGAAATCGAGGAGAAATCAAAAATCCAGGAAGAACTCAAAATCGCACGTGAGAAAGCTGAGCAGGCTTTCAGATCAAAATCCGATTTCTTTACCAAATTAAACCAGGAAATCAAAAACCCGATGAATGGAATTATCGGAACAATAGCTTTACTCCGTGAAACCCGTTTAAGTAATGAGCAGGTTGATTTTCTTAATGTTATAGAAACATCTGCCACCAGCCTTCTTTCTATAATCAACGATATACTTGATTTGTCTGAAATTGAATCCGGCAAGGCAAAACTGGAAAAAGAAAAATTTAACCTGATCGAGCTACTGAATAAAATTGAAAGACAACACGCAAATGTTACCAAAGATAAAAAGTTAAACTTTTCAATTGAGATCAAGCCCGGTGTTCCCAAGTTTTTAAGAGGTGATTTAGCAAGACTCAAACAAATACTTCATAATTTGCTGAGCAATGCCATTAAATTTACCAAACAGGGTGGAATTACTGTTACAGTTGAAAAAAAACATGAGTTTAACAACAGTATTGAATTACTTTTCAGAGTAGTAGATACAGGAACCGGTGTTACCGAAAAAATCAGGGATCATTTGTTTAAAGAATATACAAGTCCATTGCTCAGCATCACAAAATCCAGAGGTGGTACGGGCCTGGGTTTATTGATTTGTAAAAAAATTGTTGATTTGCTTGGTGGTAGAATTGGTTATGAAAGTAAAGAAGGAAAAGGCTCAACTTTCTGGTTTACCATAGAATTACAACATGCTGTTAATCCCGAACCCAAACCCATGGAAACGCCCATTGAGGAGGGTGTTAAAAACTCAAGCAAACTCTCAATACTGGTTGCAGAAGATAATATTATCAATCAAAAAGTTGCAATGGCAAACCTCAGGCAATTGGGTCATGATGTTGAAATTGCCGTGAATGGGAAAATGGCTGTTGAAATGTATAAAAAGAATTACTATGATCTGATATTAATGGATATACAAATGCCTGTAATGGATGGAATTACAGCAACAGAACAAATACGCAAAATTGAAAAGGATACAGACCGAAAACCCAAAATAAAAATAGTAGCCATTACGGCCAATGCTTCAAAAGAAGATAAAGCCAAATGCCTTAAAATAGGTATGGACGGTTATATTATCAAGCCTTTTAAAATTGAAGACCTGGATGATGCCCTGAAATTGAAAAACTAATTTGTTTTAACCACTTTTTGCATCCTGGCTTTCTCACCTGCCTTAATCATAATGAAATAAACCCCGCTTTTAAGCTCATTTCCGCTTGCATTCTCTCCGTTCCAGCTTATTTCATGTAATCCCTCTTTTAAAATATTATCAGTTAATACATTAATTGTGTTTCCCAAAACATCTGTTACTGTTATTCTGGTATGCACATTTCTTAATAGTTTAAAAGATATATTCACTTCATCATCGAACGGATTGGGATATATGCGCAGATTTTCAAATTTTGCATTTTTATCCTTAACACGGTTCACCAACCATTCATCAACGCCAATAATTGTTTTATGGGTTCTTGTTTCTGTTTCAACAAATAAGGTATCGTAAAACATTTCATCATCATCAGCAACAATAGCGATTTTTACATTGAGCTCCAATGAATCACCGGCAGGCAGTTCATAAGGCAGCTCAATATTCCAGGGTTCAATATACCAGTGAAATCCGGCATCATATCCTTCTTCTGTTATATCCTCAATAATGATGATTTCATCTTCATAATTGTATACCGTAACAATCTGTCCATATAGTGCCTGATCAACCGTATAAAACAGCAATGAATCAGGGAGAACTGTTATATCAGTTTCGGGTATTCCCACTTCAAAAACATGCGGATCAGGTGAACCGATAAAGGGATGTTTTGCACTTCTGCCCGATTCATCTGCTGCCGAGATATAATAGGATACTTCTGATTCCGGTTCTTGTTCAGGAATAAAACCATTATATTTATACCCAAATACCTGTTGCCTATTGCCAAAGAAGATATGCAAAGGAGAAGAAAAAATGAAATCAAT
>CAZTAW010000297.1:1221-3939 GCA_964611705.1 uncultured Bacteroidales bacterium | reverse complement strand
GATCCAGATGTTGCTGAACTACTTAATGATACATTTGTAAATATCAAAGTTGACTTATGATCCTGAACTAACTTATGGATTAATTAAATGACTGATCTAGAAAAATTAATTATCGAAAATCTTAAGCAAAAGGCCCGAATAAGTATCTGTTTGTCATCCTTTCATCTGTAAGAACAAAAATGCAATGTTTAAAACCCAATTCTTAAAAAATCGCATTACCCATGATGTCTTACCAATTAGTTAAATTTGTTAGTATCAGAACACTTACCCGGACCGATTGAAAACATGTGTATACTACATATGCAACAAAAGTAATGATCAAATCAATCCAACGATCAAAATAATGCGTGAAGTGGAAAAAACAACTGCTGAAGCAACATTAAACTCTTTTAAAACTGCAAAAAACTATAATGAATTATGTACGGTGGGTTAAACTGATAAAAGTAAAAGCAAGGTCCGGGCAAGCAGCCTGTCTTAAATTTAGTAATCTCAACGTCCATGAGACAGTAAGCATTCCCTCACTTCTTCGATTATTAGCCTTTTGAAGTAAATGGGTGATAGTTTTATTATTGTTTTGTGAGTATTGCATGCTTACCCGAACCTTTAAGGTTAATTAAATGAATAAACCCGTTAACAAATGTAGTTGTGTAAAGAGGTTAAATTCATTATATTTATCTGAAATGGCAAAAACAAGCTTTGAAATGAACAAAAGATAGTTTAAACTATTCAGCAAGCCACTTTTTTAAAGATGTTGATTTTGCTTTGCTTACAATGATCTTTTCCGGTGGAGGAGGAATGACTTTCACACTCAACTTCCCGTTAAAATATAAACTGAGTTCTTTAATTGAACTTTTTGCAACAATAAACTGCCGGTTAGCCCTGAAAAATAAATCAGGATCGAGTTGACTCTCTATTGTATCCAGATTTTGGTCTATGATGTATTTTTTTTTGTCTCTTGTAACGCCGTAAACAATTGTGTTTTCAATGAAAAAATAGGCGAATTTGTTTACCCTGACAGGTAAAAGCCGGTCTTTGTATGTTACAAGGAATGACTTTTTATAATGTTTGCTATTTCTTTTCCTGATCTCTTTTAATATGGAAAGTATCTTTTCTTCGGTAATATTCCGTTTGATCGTTTCAAGATTAAGAAATTTTTCAAAGGCGAATTTTACAGCAGAAACATTAACAGGTTTTAAAATATAATCAATACAGTTTACTTTAAAGGCGTTGATGGCATATTCGTCATAAGCAGTTGTAAAAATAACCGGGAAATTTACTGTGCATTGATTAAATATCTCAAAAGCATTATTGTCGGATAAATGTATATCAAAGAAACCCAGGTCAGGTTGTGGATTACTTTTAATCCATTCAACCGTTTCTGACACACTTTCAAGCAGTGCAAGAATCTCCACATTGGGAATTACTTCCTGCAGTACTGCTGTCAGATTTTTACCTGCACCGTGCTCATCTTCAACGATTATTACTTTCATGATTTAATAATTGGAAGCTTAACAATAAAACTATCTTTTGTTTGACTAATAATAACGTCTTTTCTCGCGATTAATTTATAACGCGACACCAAATTAGGTAATCCAAGGCCAAGATTGTTCTGATCATCCGATTTTTCTCTGAGATCATTTTTTACAACAATATAATTCTCTTCGGCAAAAATCTTTATTTGTAATGGTGCTAATTTTGAAATTTCATTGTGCTTGATCGCGTTTTCAACCAAAACCTGTAACACCATTGGAGGAACCTTACTCGAAAGTACGGTTTGGGGTAAAACAATATCAATTTTCAGTTTTTCATCAAAACGTTTCTTTAACATATACACGTATGAGTTAAGAAACTTTATTTCGGATTCCAGTTTAACCAGTTCATGCTTATCGCTTTCAAGAATATACCGGTAAACACTCGACAGATCATCAACAAATCGCAAACCATCAGATTTTTTATCGAGTCGTATAACAGAGCTAAGGGTATTTAAGGTATTGAATAAAAAATGCGGGTTGATCTGATCACGTAATGATTTCAACTGGGAAGACAGATTTTCTTCTTTGAGTTTGATGTTTTCAAGTTCTGCAATTCTGGCTCGTGTCAGAAAGGCAAGAGCATATGCGATAATTAATGCAGGTGGATATATTACAAGGTATTTGTATAGATAATAATATATCGCGCCCTTTTCGCCAAAAGGATTTCCAATTGTTAATCCGGCAAATTTAACGGTCAGGAATAGTAATAATGCAATTAGTATGATATTATAAATAAAAATAAGCAGAAACCTGAATAACTTATGTGCTTTACCGGGCAACAGGTATTTTTTCCAGCGATAATTAAAGTAGGCAAAAACCAATATGGAAACAAAAGATTGTAAACAGTACCAAATAGATCTTATGATGATTGTATAATCATCCATATTGAATTTGCTATTTTCCGAACCATGATCAGAATAAAAAATACTCGCAAAAAAGGGTAATGTGTTTATTACTGCTATTAAAAATGAAGAAATGAACAGGAATTTGTTTTCGTATCTCTTTATCGTACTGACTGACATAAGCGTTTCTTAGTTTAGTAAGTTTAGTTCTTTATAACCTGCATTATCATAAAATAGCTTAATGCACTCAAATTATGCAGGTTAACCCCGACTTAGAAAAGCCTGCAATTCGAAAACGTAGTGAATCGATTCCGATATTTATCGGGATAGCTTTTCTTTGTCGT
>CAZTAW010000297.1:0-1211 GCA_964611705.1 uncultured Bacteroidales bacterium | reverse complement strand
TTAAGAGATGCTATATTGATTTGAAAATTTGAAAAAGAAGTGACTCGAATTGTTAGCTTTTCTTTGTCGTCAGGATAATTCAGAGTTTCACCTTTTAGGTTTATGAATTATCCGGGCTAATACAGCTTGTTATACCTTACCGGTTATTCTTGCATGCAATATTAATATATTTTTTTGTTCGATCGTAATTTCTTTGAAAGAATAAAATTTCCTTATTTTTGTTTATTAAGAAATGAATTGTTAATCCCAAAACCAAGATCATGAAAAAATTAAAGTATTTTGTCTTCGTAATCGGAATTATGTTTGTAGTTGCTGCATGCGATTGTGATTCCAAATCAGATACATGGAGCGACGAGCAGGAAAAAGCATGGAAAGCGAAATGTATTAAGATGTTCAACACAAACGAAAATCTTGAAGGTCCTGTAGAAGACCTTTGCGATTGTATGTTCAGAAAAACCTCAGAAAAGTACACACCGGAAGAAGCAAAGGATATTACTCCTGAAGAGGAGCAAAAGCTTCTTGAGAAATGCAGTGATTCGTGGTAACCGCAAAAGCATAATCTGATTTATTGTTTTTCCATCTTTAGTTTTTGTGAAAATAAGACTAAGGTTTGTGATATTTATTAGAAGAAAGCTTACTCGATTTCCCTGATCAAAAAACAATAAACAGGGAAGTGATCGCTGTATCCTTTAAGGTAAATACTTGCTGCGTGAGTTCGCCAGGGATACCCTTCGTATCTGCCTTCGGGTTGGCTTAGATAATCTTTATTAAAAACAAATGTTTTAAAAAGCTTAAGTTGTGAATAATCCTTTCCTGTAAGCGGTTTTGAAACCATGATCTGATCGAACAGGCTCCAGGAATCGCGCCAGGCAGTAGTACCTATTCCTTTTTTATACAATTCTGCCATAGGGTTGAATAATTCGCCTGATTTTAGCTTTTTGGGATTATCGCTTGTATTGAGGATTTTTTTCACGCTTTCATCATTCGGATTATCATTGAAATCGCCCATGATAACAATTTTTGCATCAGGATTTACATGTTGCAATGAATCCACGATTGAACGGCACAATTTTGCAGCAGCATTACGGTATGGTCGCGAGCGTTTTTCTCCTCCTCTTCTGGATGGCCAGTGAACAACAATAAAATGAACTTCCTCACCGGCCATTTCTCCCGATACGACCAATTGATCGCGGGTTTTAAAATCTTTATTG
>CAZTAW010000296.1:0-3960 GCA_964611705.1 uncultured Bacteroidales bacterium | reverse complement strand
TTCGCTGATTTTTTAAAATTTTTATCAGTGCAAATCCGCGTTGCTTGCATCTGCGGCATCCGCGTTCTATTATTTTTGCACGCAGATTACGCTGATCTCCGAACGCCGATCTTCGCTGATTTTTTAAAATTTTTATCAGTGTTCATCCGCGTTGCTTGCATCCGCGTCATCCGCGTTCTATTTTTTTCAGCACGCGGATAAAGCGGATTTTCAAACGCTGATTTACGCTGATTTTTTTAATAATTTCTTATCCGTCCTCATCCGCGCTGCCTGCATCCGCGTCATCAGCGTTCTATTTTTTCATCCGCGTTCCATCTTTCATCCACGTTCCATCTTTTTATTACCCGGGTTTCCCCGGCAATGTAAAAGTAAACACAGTTCCTTTATTTTCAATACTTTCAACCCAAATTTTGCCTCCATGCTTTTCCACGAATTCTTTACAGAGGATCAAACCAAGGCCGGTTCCTTTTTCGTTGTTTGTACCAGAGGTTGAATCGCTTTCATCTATGCGGAAAAGTTTTTCTATCCTACCGGCTGATATGCCTATTCCGTTATCTTTCACGGAAACAAGAATTCCTTTTGGGCCGTTTTCTGCCGTAATAACAACTTCGCCACCCTGTTTGGTAAATTTAATGGCATTCGACAGGAGGTTTCTTATCACGGTGTTGATCATGGCTTTATCTGCATAAAGGATAGAGTTATGCGGTAATTCCTCTTTAATGCTGATTGATTTTTTGCGGGCACTGTCCTCTAACAAAAGCATGCTTTCTTTAATGATTTCCGCCAATTCAAAATGTACGGGATTAAACTCCATCCAACCTGTTTGAGTACGCGACCATTCCAGTAAATTCATCAGTAAGTTCATTGCCCTGTTTGCAGATTGTTTGATCATTATGGCATATTTATCAATGCCTTCATAGTCTTTTGCTTCAACTTGTTCAACAAATAATTCGCTAAGACCTATGATGGAGTTGAAAGGACTTCTCAGGTCGTGGGCAATGATGTTGAAGAATTTGTCTTTATTGGTATTAAGTTTTTGGAGTGCCTTTTCGGTTCTTTTAAGGCGTATGTGCACACGCAGCCGCGCAAGGAGTTCACGGTTGGGAATTGGACGTGTAATGTAGTCATCGGCCCCTGCCTCCAGGCCTTCTGACATTTGATCGGTTTGTGTTTTAACACCTGAGAACATTACAATATGCGTACCCATCAGTTCAGGAATTTGCCTTATTCTTTTACAGACTTCAATCCCATCCATACCCGGCATAACAACATCCAAAAGTACAATATCAGGCAATAACTGCTTTAACAGCTTTAGACCTTCGAGGCCGTCGGTGGCCGTATGTACCTCAACCCCTTCCTTTGTAAGCAGCATTTTCAGGCCGGCACCAAACTCTTTGTTATCATCAATTACGGCTATTTTTACCGGTTGGATAAACATTTCATCATTCATAACTTTTCATTATTAAAGATTAGAATATTGATTTGTTAAAACCCTTGTTGGTGAAAAGCAATTATTCATGCTTGCCCATTGCAGGTTTTGAATCCTCATGAATCGCCTGGTCGCTAATATTCGCAAACAGAGGATTGTTTACGATCATCCAGTCATAAAACGGATAAATCTGATCAAAACATTCCTGGCTTAGGTTTTTTCTGAAAATATCCACCCAATTGTCGAGCTGTGCCGGCCAGTAGGTAAGCTTAAACCCGTGGCTGCGATAAGCCCTGAAAACCCAAAGCACGGTTTCGGTAAAAACAGCAGCTTTGTATTCCTTAAACAGCGAGATCATGAACCGGATATGATTGCGATGGTTATCGTACATCATATCAAGATTTCCTTCGCCAATAAGTTGCACAATATCATCGCGTTTGCTGAGGCGATCGTTAAGCATGGTGGTCATACTTTCAGCCCTGGAAGAAAATTCTGCAATAGCTTCCGGGGAGGGCTGTTTCAATTTTGCTGCTGATTTTAAAAGATCTTCCTTTTTCATCGTTTTTAGTTTTAATTCACTGTTATGTTAATTATTCATTTAAAGGGAGGGTAAAAGAAAAGACAGAGCCTTTGCCTGCTTCACTTTCAACCCATATTCTTCCGAAATGACCGGTAACAATACGTTTTACAATACTTAACCCCAGTCCCGTACTTTTTTCTCCTTCTGTGCCTTTTACGCTTATTTTCGAGAAAGGTACAAAGACTTTTTGCAGTTCGTTTTCGGGAATACCCTGCCCCTCATCCTTTACACTTATTAATAAATGCTGTCCCGTACTGAAAGCGCTTACACTAACGGTAGTATTTTTATGTGAATATTTTATGGCGTTGGATATTAAATTATTGAGTACCTGTTCAATTTTAATGGGGTCAAGAGCTATTTGGGGCAGTTGCTGGGGTATATTCAAAACAAGTTTAATATCTTTTTTTGCAGCAAGCAGTGCATTGATTTCAATATTTTTTTTCAGAAAGTCTTCGGGATGGACTTTTTCAAAATTCAGTTGAATTTTACCTGATTCAATTTTTACCACATCCAGCAATTCCTCCAGGAGCCCCAGCATAAAATCGCTCGAAGTTCTGATCACATCCAATATCTTTCGTAAATCATCGGAAATATCATAATCATCCGATTCCAGTACAAGCTCACTATACATCATGATAGATGAAATGGGGTTGCGTAAGTCATGTGCAGCCATACCCAGGAATTGGTTCTTGAGCTTGTTGAGCTGATCGAGTTGAACATTTTTTTTCTGCAATTCGCGTGTGAGGTTGTTCAACTCATTGTTCAGGCTGATCATGGTTGTGCGCATGTCTTCTGTTTCGGCAGTATCTAACTCGCCAATCAGCACCATTCCTTCCGGTGTTTTGAACGAGGTGAAATAGAATGTTTCGGGCAGGTTGCGGAAGGTATTTACGTTTAGCAGGGCATGGATCATTTCATCACGTAGCAATTTTTCGATATCCAGTTTGGCATTGAAGTCCGTAAAAAAATCCTTGATATGTGTTTTTTTCAGCGACCTGCCTGCAAGCTTTTCTGCAAATGTATTGGCTTTTATGATCTCTCCCTTGTTATCAAGGGTGAGCTTTATGATAGAGGCATGCTTATCGAGGTAATTAACCAGTCTTTTGTATATTTCGCTCATTGATATTATTTATTGGTTGATAAACTTTTTCAGGATCTCTGCATCAGAAAGATACTTAATATTATTGAATTGCCGGGTAATTTCAGTTCCTCCCCACCTGAAAGCCTGTCCTCCGACCATAACAGGCATATCCGGGAAGTGCCGGCGGATATTCGCTACGGTTTTTTTCAATTCCGGTAAATTAAAATAAATGCTCAGTGAAAGCCCGATCAAATCAGGATTTTTACTTTCAAGAAAACGGATGAGTTCGGCAAGGGGGGTATTGGCGCCGATGAAATAGCCGTCCCATCCGTTCATTTCAAAAATGTCGGCAACCATTTTGGCTCCAACCTGATGATATTCGTTTGCAACACATGCGATCACCGCTTTTTTGCCTGTTCGTTCGGTTGAGAAAAGTTGTGGCTGCAGCCTGATCATTAAACTTTCGGTGATGGCTGTGGCCATGTGTTCTGTGGCTACCGATATCCTGTTCATTTCCCAGTACTCGCCAATCTGATAAAGCGATCGTTGGAAAAGTTGGGTGTAAATATTTTCAATGGGAACATTTTTATGTAACACCTCATCAAAAATTGCGGCACAATTATTTTTAGCCCCTTTTACCAAACTATTGAAGTAATTATTGTAAATTTCGTTGTCTATCATGATTCGACTGTTCTTTAATTGATGTTATCGCATTTGGTGGATTCTGAAATTTATTTTTTTTGGAACGCTGATTACGCTGATCTTCGAGCGCGGATTTCCGCGGATTTTAATCAAAATTTTATCCGTCTTAATCCGCGTTCCATCTCTTATTGGCACGCGGATAAAACGGATTTCCAAACGCTGATTTAC
>CAZTAW010000295.1:0-4038 GCA_964611705.1 uncultured Bacteroidales bacterium | reverse complement strand
TAAACCTCTCGCCGTTTTACCGTTTGAGATAAACCACAAAAGCCAGCAGCGAGAGGTTGAGGAATCTCCTGACTAATTGTTTTCACGCTTATTACCTTCCTGATTCGATAAAACCTGCAAGAAAACCAAAATATATCCGTGATTATCCGTATAATCCGTGTCATCCGTGTTCTATTCTTTAATGGCACACGGATAACACTGATGCAACAGATTTGAACGGATTTTGAATGCGATCACTTTTTATTAATGCGATAAATTTTGCAAAAAACAATCATCAATCAGAACATAACTGCCAATTACTTTAACAATATTTATTCACGGCTACTCCCCTTCCCCGCTACGGTGAAGGGGCCGGGGAATGGGGTAAACAAGGGCTGAGATTAGATTTTTTTCTTACTTTTGAACAAACAATATCAGTTATGGAAAGAAGCTACTTTTTTGCCAGGTTTTTTCTTATCGCTGCTTTTTTTCTTTTTATCAAAACTTCTGTTGCCCAGCAAACCATTATCGAAGGGCATGTTGTTGACGCTTCCTCGGGCCAGGCTCTGGTGGGTGTGAACATTGCCCTTGAAAACAAGATGATCGGCACAGCCAGCAATAAAGACGGCTATTTTAAATTAAAAACAAAATCAAATCCACCATTTGCAATTCTTGTTTCTTATATGGGGTTTGATAAACAACGGATTGAAATAACAGACCGGAAATCAATGCTCAGCATCCGTTTAAAAGAACAGCCCATTCTGGGGCAGGAAGTTGTGGTTTCGGCATCAAGAGTAGAAGAAAACATCATGCGTTCGCCGGTTTCTATCGAAAAGCTTACACCAATACAATTACAACAGGTGTCAGCGCCCAACTTTTTCGACGGCCTTTACAACATCAAAGGAGTTGACATGAATGTGCATAGTTTGATATTCCGTTACCCCAATACAAGAGGCTTTACCGGCGAGGCCAATACCCGCATGAACCAGATCGTGGATGGTGTTGAAAACATACCACCCGGATTAAGCTTCTCTGCAGGCAACATCTTTGGTCTCTCCCCTATTGATATTGAATCCGTTGAATTGCTTGTTGGAGCTTCCTCGGCGCTCTATGGCCCCGGCGGTATCAACGGCAGCCTGGTAATGAAAAGTAAAAATCCATTCGACCATCCCGGTTTGAGCGGATCTGTGCAAACGGGTTTGATGCATGTAGACCGCAATTACATGGATCCTTCACTCATGGGTGATTTTAGTTTCCGCTTTGCGAAAACATACAAAAACCGTTTTGCCATAAAAATCGTGGGACGCTACCTTAATGCCAACGACTGGGAAGCCAGGGATTTCCGTGACCGCAACCATCTTGACGAGCCCTGGATCAACCGGCAAAATTATGAAGGATATGATGGTGTAAATGTATACGGAGATGATATCATTGCTCCTGTTAATCTTAGAAATATCAACGACACATTTCCCGATCAGATCATTACACGCAATGGTTGGAAAGAAGAACACCTCGTTGATTACAACACCAAATTAATGGTAATGGATGCTTCTCTGCACTACCTGATTAACGAAAAGCTTGAAAGTTTCGTAAGGATTAATCACGGGAAAGGCACCAGCGTTTATACTGCCCAACATCGTTTTGCCCTGAAAAATTTTACCATGACAACCATCCACGGCGAGTTAAAACATCCCAATTTTTATGTAAGAGCTTATACCACAAGCGATAATTCCGGCGACACTTACAATGCAGGCCAGACTGCCCTTATCATGAATGAAAAATGGAAAGCCAGCGACGAATGGTATGCCGACTATATTTTCAACTTTCTAAACAGCTATGTTTATGAAGGTAAAAGCCTGGAGGAGTCATACAAAATAGCCAGAATGGTGGCAAACAACCGCCGGGAGGACGGCAGCATATACAAGAAAAAACTACCTGCTTTCCCCCTGCCGGGAACAGAAGAGTTCAACACCATGTTTGAAGACATCATTTCCAAACCACTAAAAGAGGGAGGCTCCAAAGTAATTGACAACAGCCGATTGTATCACATTGAAGGAATGTACAATTTTAAAGAACATTTTAACGTAGTTGACCTGATTGTTGGTGCAAGTTACAGAAGGTATCGCATTAACAGTGAAGGAACCGTTTTTGCCGATGAACCGGGTAAACACATTACGATTGATCAGTTCGGTTCGTTTTTCCAGCTTACCAAGCTGCTGATGCAAAATAAAATGAAACTAACCCTGGCCGGGCGCTTTGATAAAAACCAGTACTTCAAAGGAAGGTTTACACCACGCTTTTCTATGGTTTATTCTTTTGACGAGGGTCATGATCACAACCTCAGAACTTCCATTCAAACGGCCTACCGATTTCCGTCTGTCGCCGACCAATGGGTCAATCTACAGGTTGGACCCTATAAGGTTGTAGGCGGATTACCGGAAGTACAGGAAATGAATGGCTTTAACGATGCACCACTTTACCCGCTCTCAAACAGAAATCCCATCACAGGTGAACCGGTTACTGAAAACGGGCCTTACGAAATCCCTGAGTTCAGGCCCGAACGGGTATTAACCTATGAAATCGGGTACAAAGGATTGTTTCTTAAAAAGAAGTTATATCTTGATACTTATGTATTCATCAACCGCTATAACGGTTTTATTGCCACACAGGTATTGGTGCAATATCCCGGTACGGAAGAAGAAAAACGCTTCCAGACAACTGTGAGCACCGATGAGCCTATCACCTCTTTTGGCTGGGCTATTGGCCTTGATTACCGTACACCAAGAGGTTTTATGGTTCGCGGAAATATTGCTTACAATGCCCTGACCAATCCTGAAGAACCTGTAGAAGGCTTTGAATCAAGATTTAATACGCCACGTTATCGTTTTAACATATCAGCCGGAAAGCCGGAAGTATTTAAAAATATTGGATTTAACATAAGCTATCGCTGGCAGGATGAATTCCTCTGGCAATCCGCTTTCGGAACCGCTGAGATCCCTGCCTTTTCAATACTGGATGGGCATATCAGCTATAAGCTCAACAAGCTAAATACCAGGATAAAATTAGGTGCAAGCAACCTTTTAAACAAATCATATACAACCAGTTACGGAAGCGCACAAATAGGCGGCTTGTATTATATAACAATTGTATATGATCAATTAATGAATTAGAAAAACGACACAATAGAGATGGAGGAAAGAGCCGAAGAAATCATCAGGAAATATTACAAAGAAACCAGCATCGCTTTTGAATATTTATACAAACACAGCTTATCGGTCACAAAGCTTGCTTTGAAAATTGCCGAAAAAAATCCGCATTATGATGTTAATATGATCAACCTGAAAAGATCAGGGATGTTACATGATATTGGCATTTTCATGACCCATGCCCCGGAAATCGGATGTGAGGGAGAATATCCTTACCTTGCCCATGGTTATCTTGGCCGTGAACTTCTCGAAAAAGAAGGCCTGGAAGAAATTGCAGCAGTTTGTGAGAGACATGTCGGAGTGGGAATTACAGTTAAGGATATTGAACGGGATCAGCTACCCCTTCCAAAAAGAAATATGACACCGCAAAACATAGAAGAAAAAATCATTTGTTATGCGGATAAGTTTTATTCCAAAAAGCCAAAATACCTAAACAAACCAAAACCGCTGGATAAGATAAGGAGAAAAATTGCAAAATACGGAACTGATAAAGAAAAGATTTTTGAAGGATTTGTAAAAATGTTTGGTTGGGATTACATATAGAGACTGTTTATAAATATTGGCATAAGATATCTCACTTAGTTCAATATAATGCAATTTTTTTAGTGAAAGGTGATTTATTTCTTAATTTTCAGCACTTTACGATAATGGTATCCATAAATACTATAAGATACCACCAATGGAAAAACGGATGGTTTTTGAAACAGGCTCCATATTAGTAACTTCCAGAAATATTTTTGCCCGGGTTGAAAAACACCTATCAAAAAAACTGATTTTATGAAAGCTCCGATATGTTGTGGTTTAACCCAACTTGCAAATGAAACTTCATAACTACCTATCAGAGAGCGCATAG
>CAZTAW010000294.1:0-4108 GCA_964611705.1 uncultured Bacteroidales bacterium | reverse complement strand
TATGCCGTCAGGTTCGCATTCGTGTTCCTGTGTTATCAACCGGACATCAACACTATCAAAACCTATGTCGGATTCATACCAGTCTTCACTGTGCACCGAGCCTTCATCTGCACAAAGCCATCTGGTCTTTATTATATAATCTCCCGGCTGCCAAAAGTCGTTGGAAGTGGAAATATCATAGTCAAAAGAATATTGCAGGTTTTCGGGCACCGATGCCGAATAACTGAGGGCGTATGTGTCCGTAACCCCGTCGCTGGCACGCTTTATTATTACATTCCAGTAAGCTGAATTACAGCTATCTGTGGTCGCGACATATCCATCCACGTTTATGGTATCCCCCTTCAATATGTCGTATCTCGGAGAGGCCGATATTGCATAAAGCAATGAAAACGGACTCGGTGAATCGTCTATCCTTAATATGCCTTTCTCACTTTGTGAAACCATTCCGGCTCCGAGAGCAAGAGGCATCACCAAAAGCATACCTATTATTATTGAAAACAATCTCTTCATTTATTACCACCTCCTCCCTGTAAAAGCATTATTATTATTATGAGAGTCGGCCCGACAAAGTAAAGGGCAACCATGGCGCCCGTTACGCCCAGTATTCCCGTAAGTGTAATCAGAAGCCAATTGTCAAACACCCACTTTATTACAAAGGCGAGGACTATTCCTATTATTCCTCCAAGTCCGGCCCACAAGACCCTGTCCTTTTTGTTTAAGAGGTATCCCAGAAGGGCCCCGACCGCTCCCATTATTATGAATATGAGCCACTGTGTCCAGTCGCCGAAAGTGAAACCGCTTCCTTCGCCGCAATCAGCCGGGCATGATGAGGGTGTTTCTGTTCTGTCACAGAATCCGTCGCCACAATACGGGGAATCACTCTGTTGTATACATTGGCCGTAGTTTGTAAGTGAAAGGTCGCATATTTCCCCCGGCGGGCATGCGGCATTGCTGGTGCATTCGGTGTTTATCTCCGCCGACCATTCACATGTTCCTTCTTCACATGTCTGCACTTTATAACTTGAAGAGGTGTATGGAACCGGATATCCTCCGTTATAACATTGTGTGTCAGAGAAACATTCGTCTCCGCCTCCCGTTCCGTCGTATTCAAAATTATCATTACATCCCGATTCGTATGGACAACATTCAACACTCGCCACCATATTTCCAAGCCCTGACAAATAACTCGGAGCATCCGAAGGCGGGTTGTAATCGGGGTCTATCTTTACAAGGGTTCCGTATTTCATTTTTAGTTCCACTATATCATAAAGAACTCCAGCCCTGCAGTAAACCTCGTCGTTGTTATACTGATAAATATGAGTTGCGGGCCCGTAAACCCAGTCTTCAACATAATTTACCCATTTGCTTCCTATGCCCCCCGTCATGGTAAGGCATTCCAGATTGGTGTCTTGGTCGGGTATTCTACCCCAAAGCTGTTGTGTGAGGCAGCAGTCGCTTGCTTTTTGTTCGTATGTAGCTCCGCCGTCAAACCTGTAAAGTTTCCACGGCCTGTATTCAGCTTCAATATTTACAGTCACGCCGTATCCGAACCATCCACCGACTGGAACAAAAGCTATTGATTGACTGTTGTCAATTTGAGTTATAAAAGTTCTTATATTCGGCTGAAGAATTATTGTTGCTTCTCCGCCACAATTAGTATATCCTCCCGACACTCTGTCACAAATCTTGTAAATCAGGGCTATTGAGGATGAAAGAAAACCAGGTGATTCCGCGTATATCTTACACGAATCGGTATTCATATTAAGGCCGCATTCGAAGTATTTCAACTCATTAAAAGCACCACCATCTATTTGAAGGGTTGTTTTTCCTTCATAAGTGTCCGTGGGAACGCATTCAAGCCTCGACCACTGTGGTTTCACAAAGTAATCGCCGGTCAAAGAAAAAGGAAGGCTTACATAACCCATTTCCGAAGCGGCGAGCACACCGAAAGACAACAAGACAACCGCAAAAATAACACCGATAATTTTCTTGTTCAAGCGACCACCTTACCTATATTATAAAATGCTTCTTCTTTATATTTAAACATTACTTTTTGCCCCCGAAAGCTTTCTTTCCGATTATGACCAGTATGAACAATACAAGAAGCCACGCTGCAAGGTATACTAGGTCCCGGACGTAAATTGCATCCCGCCCCAAAATTGGTTTCCTGAACTCGAATATGATATTATCCAGGAATCCCGTGTCAATGTCCGTTATCGTCGGTATTCCCGTCTGGGCCTCCTCCGTCGTAGTTACGTTGGTGTAAAGCACCACGTCCATGCTGGTGTTTGTGGCTGTGTCCTTCAGCAACAGCGTGGCCTCGTAGCTCCCGTAATCCGAATTTATCGGCGGTTTTATCTCAAAGTAAACCTCCTGTTCGTCCGCTATGTCGTAGTTGGCAATATCCCTCATCAGGGCCCCGTCCCTGAAGGTATACCAGTCGTTGCTATCGTCGTCATTATATACCGTATAAATCAATGCCTCTCTTGTCTCATTAACCGTGTTTATAATCCTGAAATTGCCCGCGTAAGTGGTTCCCGGTGCTACCTTGAAGGTTATTGCCTTCTCGTCGGACCGCATTATGCTTGTGTTTCCGTATTCTATGTAGAACGGGAAGTCGTCTTCCTCTTCCGGTGGTATGTAACCGCCACCGCCTCCTGTGGTCGTTGTGCTCGTGCTCGTGCTCGTGCTCGTGGACTCGCTAACGTTCACGTACCATGTCTCCTCGTCATAAGTGTAGTTTCCGTTTCCTGTCCAGTTCGCCTTTACAGGCCACAGGCCGACCGTCCAGTTCTCCGTCACGTTGTACAGCGGGCTGGTTCCCGTGTCCCATAATGTCTCGTTCCTGTATACGTAAACCGTGCCGGCTATTGCCGGGGTCTGTAGCAGGGAGGTCAGGTTTATCGCTGTGCCATTGTCCGTTGAGTAGTTCGTTGCGGTGCCGTTCACGTAAAGCTTTATGATTGAAGTCCCAGAGCTCACAGTCACGTCGTGCGTGTCTATGCTCGAGTTCGATGTCCAGTTCGCCCCGCCGGTGCTGTTTAATATATAATGATACAAAGCCGCACCGAGCTGGCTCGTGTCCGAGCTGGGTGCTGAACCCAAGGCAGAACTAACAAGCGTCGTGTTTCTCCAGAAAGTGTAGTTCACGTCCGAGTCCCCGCCCTGCGATTCGGACGGAGTCACTGAAACGGCATTTGGGTATGTAACTCCGCTTCCGGATATCGAGCAAGCGAGAACGCCTGTATTGATTGTCAGGGTATCCGAGTCTATGCTTGAGTTCGTGGTGTAATTTGCCCCTCCGGTTGAGTTTAGTACGTATGAATAGATGTCCGCACCTAACAGAGCCGCATCGGACGAACCCTTATCCGAGCCGTTCCTGTAAATCTTGTAGGTCACGTCCCCGTCCCCGGAGTTGCTCTCGGTCACAGTCACCTCGGTTGCCGTGGGATATGCCTCTGTCCAAGTGGTGTTTATGTTCAGGCTTCCCCCGAGAACAGCCTTGTCAATCGTGACCTCAATCGTCAATCCAGTCGAATTCGCCGTGTAGTTTGCACCGCTTGAGGCGTTGAACCTGTAGAGATAATAATCGGCGGCAAGCGTGGTGTTGTCCCAGTATGGCGTGGTGCTGTCAGCCAGCGTTCCGTTCCTGTAAAGGTAATATGTAACGTCCCCGTCACCGGAATTTGATTCCGAGCCTGTGGTGTTGGTCTGCGTGGGGTACGTCCACGTCCCGTTTGTTGCAAGGGCAAGCTGCAGTGTTGCCGTGTTCACCGTGAAGGTGGCCGCACTCGTGCAGTTCTCGTTGCCCGTGGAGTCGTTGGCACACCACATCACCGAGTAGGTGCCCGCTCCGAGGCTTGAGACATCGTAGTAATACTCGCTGGATGCGTTGGTCGTGACTGTCGTGTTACCCAGAGCTCCGGTCATGTTCTCCTCTATCCATACCGTTCCGAGGGCGGTCTCGTCCTGCCAGGTGGCGTTGAACTGGTAGGTTCCGGAATAGCTGTAAGTGGAGGGGTCTGTCGGCTCTATTATGTCCGAGTATGTCGGTGCGGTGGAGTCGCCCCCGGCACTTAAAGTGAAGGTCTGTGTTATGCTCACGTTT
>CAZTAW010000293.1:0-4133 GCA_964611705.1 uncultured Bacteroidales bacterium | reverse complement strand
GGGGAAATAAGAACTGATGTTTAATTTCCCTTCATCTATTTCTTCTTTTGTACGTGCCTTGCCAACCCAGCCAATTGCTTTATATACCGGTTTCTCCCCACTTAGTCCTTCTGTCCATTTATCTTGTTTATTATGAATAATTTCTACAAACTTCTCTAAAACCTTAAACTCTTTCCCTGGTTTATAAACCAATAGATGAGGTTTTAACGTATTATTGCTTGATTCGCTTTCCAAATTAATACTATCGTCGATTTTTAATCTATTTAAAACACAGGATATTTCATCTCCAAACCTTTTACTATCTGATAGTGTTAATATTTTTCTGCCATTTTTCCCAGGCGTCCAAACATTTTCTCCTTTTACAGAAAAATCATATATGGATTGATTTGGGTCTCCAAAATATTGAATAATGGTATCCGTATTTTCAAATAAATCTTCAATGATTTTTAATTGATGCCAATCTGTGTCTTGCATCTCATCAGCAAATACATATTTAAAGCGGTTTGAAAATGATTTTCTTAAATGACTATCAAAACAGCTTAGATATCTGTTTGCAAAAAAATATGCATCTTGAAAAGATAAATAGCCGTCTTCGTATAATTTCTTCTTTAAACAGATTAAGGTTTTGTATGTATCTGAATTATTGTTTTTATATGGAATACGTTTACCATTAATTTTGTTCAGAAGATAATCATTATCAGTTTCATCAAAAAATAAATTGTTAATAAAATTAAATGTTTTATCCTTAAACTTTTGCTCTATTCCATAACGTAACTTCTTAGTAATATCCTTATAATAAAAATTTTCGATTTTATTATTATACCTTTCTATATCAATAAAATCAGGTCTTTTATTGTATTCTCCTATGTATGCGGGTAGTGCTAAAAATCTATCCACAAATTTCTGAAATGTTCCAAAAAAATTTGGATATTTAAAAAGTTTGTCTCCTGTGATACCCGCCTTTTTCTTTATTTCATCAATGGCAATATTGGTGTGGGTTAAAACACAAATTCCCCGATTATCTTCAAAAGGCATTCGGTTAGCTAAAATTAATAATTTGGCAAGAAGTACTGTGGTTTTACCACTGCCCGGACATGCAACAATATCACATGATTTTTCTATCTCCTGAATAACTTTTACTCTTTCACTTCCTACACCTCCAAATGTTTTACCTTCCGGTAGCAGAAGTTTTTCAACCATTCTTATTTCATCAGCACTGACAGGTTTCATGTTTCAATCATTTTGCTTTTGATGCATAATTAATTGCATCAACCAGGTATTTTAAAGTGTTACTTTCAGTTTTATCATTGAAAGCCTTTTGGGCAATGCTTTTGTTTTGTTTTAGAATTTCACAAAATATTTCTGCTGTAACTGCTTTTGAGGCGTTTTTATTTTCAAAATAATGCCTATAGTTATATTTAGCATCTAATTTGTCCCCTTCCAATTTTTCAAATGTTTCAATTATTTCCGTAGGTATTGTGAATTTTGATTTATTATCTGTTAACTCTTTATAATAATTGTCTCCACGTTTTTCTGCATTTTTAATTTTATTTGCGATAATAGCAGACTTAATAAATTCATCTTTTAAATTACTTTTTAAAATATCGTATTCCAGAGTTTTGAGTCGAGGAATGAAAACCTTGTTGTTTTGCTTATTTAATTTTTGTTTTAGTTCAGTGATTTCCGGTTCTTCTTTTTTATCCTTATCAGTAATTATTGATACCGGAATATCAAGCCACTCGTTGACTTTGTCATCTTTATCTTTTCTCAAAAATATCTTCGCATACCGCTTATAAGCAGTGCTTCCAACATTAACAATAGAAATGCCGTATTCATGCAAGGGTTTTTCAATGATTTCGGCAATTGTTGGGATAAGTATATTTTCAGCATCGCCTTCAACAATGATTACACCTCTGGCGAAAAACAAATTGGCTTTGGTAGCATCCAAAAAACGCTCGAGAAATTTATAATCACCCTTGTTTAGTTGGGTATCATTATGCCCCATTGGAAAAACTTTGTTGCCTTTACAAATAAAAAGATTTTCGAGCGGTATTTTTGAGCCCAATGTAATACTGTGTGTAGTAAGTATCAATTGCTCCTCATTTTCCTTGGTTCTGAAATATTCTATCAATCTTAACTGAGCCTGCGCATGTAAATGGGCTTCAATTTCTTCAATCAACAGTAATCTTAAACTATCTTGTCTTGAATATTGCAATAAAAGCAACTCTGTAGCAATAAACAATAAATTTAAAGCACCCAAACCACTTTTATCTTCTGACAGGCTAAGGCTGAGTTTTTGTAAGATACTGTTAAGGTCGCTTTTTGAGATTTCAATTTTAGAATCCCTTTTTGATTCATCATCAAACTCTCCTTTCGGGAAAAATGCTTTCAGATAGTTCTTTATATCTGTTTTAATTTTACCAGCATTAGCATTATTATCATTTTCATCAGGTTTGAAGTATTTTTCAATGTCTTCATTTGCATCAATAATATATTTTTCAAGTTTGTGAACTTTTGTTCCGTTGTTATCCACCGTATGATTTTCATATTCTTTTAAATCCTTATTAAAAGCCGGATAATTTTTAAGAATTTGAGCAAGGCGGGATTTATATCCGGGCGTTAATTCCGCTTCGGCATCCCTAAGTGGCTTAAGATAAGTTACACGCAAAAGGTCCCTTGCTTCTCCGTCCAAAGGTGCCCCTTCACTATATGCACCTGCTTTAAAATTAACAATTGCCCGGTTATCTTTGTATTCTGCTGTAAGCCAAGCTTTTAATTCGTATTTATCTTCATCGTTAAATCCAATCCATTCCAAAAAATTGGAAGCTTCTTTATCAGTGAAACCTTTAAATACAGCTTCAATCTTTAACTTTTTAGTTCTTTCACCTGACGGTTTATGAAAATCATATTCATCTAACGATATATATTCTCTGCTTTGAGTTAACAGCAGGTGTTTAATCGCATCAATAATTGCCGTTTTTCCGCTGTCGTTTTCGCCAATTAACAGGTTGACCCCTGGTTTAAAATTTATAACAAGCCCTGGATTTGAATCTGAAATAGCTTCCCCGTCTTTTGTGGCGTATTTTCTGAAATTCCATAGCTTTAATTTGGCTAAATACATGATAATTTATTTTTCCAGTGATTCCATAATTATTTTAACTTCTTCCACCTGCTCCATGGCTTCTAAGTTTTTCCGAATAGGTGATTCTTTATCGTACAGTTTATTAAATACCCTGGTGATGATTTTCATTTTCTCTTCATCTTGCATCCGCCGGTTGGCGGACAAGTTCTCATCATTTATCTCCGGCAAATTATCCAGGTATTTTAAAATATCACAACCGGCTTGTTTGATTTCATTTTCAAAATAGAGCTCGTACACCATGCCGTCGATAAGTTGCTCGAAGTAGAAACTCATTTTATCGGAGGGTTGGGATTTGAGGAATAATATGTATTCAACAATTATTTCAAATGGTTTGACATTTCTTGATATTAATAAAGGTAATTCCTCAATCGTTGCTTTTTTTAATGTGTAAGCTCCTCCAGCAGTCATTACTCCAATAAACTTGAAGTAGTATTCCATTAACTTGGTATTAAGAATGGCCAAAATGTACTTTAAGGGAATTTGTTCAGAAACAAGAAAAAAACCGCCACTAGTTAAATAGTGCTTTTCTTTATCCATTGTAAATCCCCATTTGTCAGCTGTTAAAGGCCAAACTATTTTATCTTTTTCAAAAAGAGGATAATATGATGCTGCACATCTTTGAAGTGCATACCATTCATATCTTATACCTGTTTCTTCCTTATTTCTTTGGTTTAGTTTATCGTAGTGATTAATCAAATACAAGTAAATATCATTATAATTTGTTTTTAATTTTTCTTCTGCCGATGCTGATGCTCCATTTATTGATTTTTCCTGATGTAAAGGGAAATGCCATGGAATAAATAATAATTGAGCATCACTTTTTAAAGGTTTGAATTTTTTTATCTCTCGACCTTTAATTAAGGGTTTTAAAACTTTTGCACTTGTAAATTTTACATTATTTGACAAAACAAATGCAGGGTCAAAACCAGTCGTAACACCTCGTTTAATTTCAATACCATTAATTTCTTTAATTCTTTGTCCAAGCTCCTCA
>CAZTAW010000292.1:0-4136 GCA_964611705.1 uncultured Bacteroidales bacterium | reverse complement strand
TGGTATGGTGTTCGGGACGGATATACAATATCATGTCGTCAATGGAGTCGCAGTTGACGATATTACCCGAAGCCACCATGGTCAATAGCACAGGGCCTATTTCGCCGGGACCGGGTATGTAAATGGGTTGTTCCAAATAGGGAATCACAAAATATCCTGTACCACCGGACCAGTAGAGGGTATCGTAATTGGTTGCAAAAGGCACATCGGCCGCCGTTGAAAAGTCAAAAGGCTCACCGAAGCAACCATTCTCATCCGATCCCGCAAAGGCATATGCGCCTTCCACGACCAGAAGCTCCATGGTAGAAGTGTCGTTGGGGCAGGGAGGTTGACCGTAGGCTACCATGGTCAGGGTAACCTGTCCCAGTTCTGTAGCTCCTGGTGTATATACCGGTTGTTCTGAAAAGGGATCATCAAAAGACCCCTGTCCGCCATACCAGAATATGGAAGCTTCTCCTGATGCCGAAGGAGGAGTTGGTGAATCAGCAAAATCAAAAGGAACATCCTCGCAAGTGGCCTGATTACCTCCGGCATCAGCCAAAGCTATTGGATTGACAGTAACAGAGCGCACCACCGTATCGGTACAAACCACCAGGGTAACATCATAGTCGTCCGGGTTGGCATAGATATGACTCACGATTTGTCCTGTGGCAGTGTTGCCATCGCCAAAGTTCCACTCCCATTGAGAGAAATCGGCATTGCCGTTGAAATCCTGGCCATGGAAGGTAATGGGGTTTCCAAGGCAAGTAATAGTCGGGTTGCGGGTAAAGTCCACATCCAAATTTTCGATTCTTATGCTGTTGCTGGCCGTATCCGTGCAGCCATCAGCATTGCTGTAAATCATCAACACGGTGTAATCACCCTGTGCGTTGTAGACATGGCTTATGTTTTGACCGCTGGCCACAGCCCCATCGCCAAATTCCCATTGCCAGGCAGTAACTCCTCCGCTTACTTCAAAACCGGAGAAGTTGACCACATCACCGGTACAGGTTGTATCCACCGGGGAGTTGGTAAATCCTGCCACGGGAAGGGCATTAACCCTGACATTCAGATAAGCCGTGTCAGAACAGGTGTTATCGTTGACCACGATCAGTTGCACGGTGTAATCACCTGCTGTGTTGTATATATAAGAAACATTTTGTCCGGTGGCAGTACCTGCACCATCACCGAAATTCCATTGCCACGAGGTGATATTGGTGGAGGCGTTGCCCGTAAAGCTAAAGGGAAGTTCGGCACAAATGGTATCATTGCCCGGTATGGCCGTGATGGAAGCCACGGGAAGTTCGTTAACCGTTACTTGTTGCATGATTGAATCCACGCAGCCTTCAGCATTGGTCAAGGTGAGCTGCACATTATAGTTGCCTGCGGCAGAGTAGCTGTGGGTGGGATTTTGCACCGAGGCTATCTCACCATCGCCGAAGTCCCACTTCCAGGTGCTAATTGTAGTGGTGTTATTGTTTTGCCCGCTGAACATAATGCCTTCATTAACACAAATACCTGTATTGGGTGAATAGGTGAAAGAAGGTTCGGGCAGAGAATCCAGTGTAAGGATCATAAAAGTTGTGTCATGATCGCAGGGTGATTTGCTGTATGCGATAAGATACAGGGGTACGGGTCCTTCTTCACCTGCTGCGGGTGTATAGACTGGCAGCAGGGTTCCCGGATCACTAAAACTTCCGGCTCCGCCAAACCATAGCAGAGAATCTGCATCGGTGGTATCGGGAAGTATCGCTGAATTGGCAAAGTTCCATGCCTGGTCCTCACAGGTCGTTTCGCTGGAGCCTGCATCTGAATATGCCTGTGGCATTACTATTACATTAAATACTGTTGAAGTATCTGCAGTACAGCCATTTTCATTAATGTAGTTGATACTTATATTTTGTGATCCAACATCATTCCAACTTACTGAAATGGTATCGGTTCCTAATCCTGAATTTATGGTACCTCCTGAAGAAATGCCCCATGTATAATCTGACATACCAGATTGGGTAGCATATAAATACTCTGAATTGTTGGTACATGCACTATCGCTGCCATTGATTGTTGGCACAGGTAAGGGATTGACATAAACATTCACTGTGTCATTTGCAACGCAACCATTGTTATTAGTGACCTCTACCCAGAATTCACCTGCAGTATCCACAGTAATGGTAGAAGTAGTTGCGCCGGTATTCCAAAGATATGAAACATATGTTCCGGGGTCTAATGTAACGGAATTGCCTTCGCATATGCTGGTATCAGGCCCTAAATCTACAGTAGCTTCTGGATACAGTCCTATATGAATAGTATCCATAAGCGTGCAATAATCATCATTAACCACGCATGAGTAATAACCACTGTCCAGTACTGTATAGTAACGATTGGTATCTACAAGAGTCCATAAACTGTTAATCAATTTATACCATTCGTAAGATGTCATGCTGGAGCCTCCATCAAGTATCATACTATCACCAGGACACATACTGGCATCAGCACCAAGATACAGACTGCTGTAGTCAGAAAAGAAGCCGTATTCGGCACTTGCTCCGGTTTGGTGTAAAACACCCAAATGGAATTTTCCTTGGGTATTTGAAATTATATTAGGACCTACAGGTATTTCTGTCGTAGTAAATTGTCTTTTAGCATAAACCCACATATCATCAGTTCCTGGAACCACAGTAAAGTCTGCCCCTGTGATAATGGTTGTGGAACCGTTTAAAACAAAGCTGTCCTGATTGCCATTTCGTGTAAGAATCAACAGAGCGAAAGTGTTGTTGTTGGTACGATTGAATCCTATTTGTTCAGAACCCGTGCAGGAATCCTGAGGTAGAATTGATGCCCCAAATTCGCTATTGAAACCAGAAAGATGCATCACATACACTGGTTCCGAAGCCTCCAGATATACTGTATTGTCAGTAGTCGGTATTTCATATGAAAACAAGCCTGATGCATTAATAGTAGCGGTAGGGGTAGTGCTTCCATTTATAAAAATATCCGTATTATCCTCTGTGCCGCACACATATATATGTTCATTTTCATTAGCCCATCCACTAATGGCAATATATTCCACTCCAAGAATATTTGTCGGTATGGTCTGATCACAAACAATGTCATATGCTCCACTATCATATATGCTATCATCCTGCCATGTCACTGCAATAGGTTTATCGGATGTGATATATGAGCCATTAAGAGTATGTTCGGCTGATGTATTGGTTGCCCTGCATGAGAATGTTTCACCTTTATTTAGTGTGATAACAAATGAATCACCGGCATTGTGTCCGATAATATCATCAGTTGGCAGGATCGTAATAGTAGTGTTGTCTTCGGTGGCAACAATATCGAAAGATTCTTGTCCAACCTGATTCCTGTAATGATTTTGTGAAACAATATAAAACTCGTTACCAAGAGCATTTTTTCCTTTCAATGAAAAGATTCCCGGATTATTTGCATGAGCACATTCATAATAAGCTGTTACATCATTATCTGAAACCAGTAGCAAACCTCTGTCAAGAACCTCATTAGCAGGTATATTTTCAATTTCATCAATCCACGGTGTGAGATTAATGCTAAATGTGGTATTTGGAGGGATGGATTGTATTATAGGAGAAAATGATAAATTGGCGGGCATTCTGAGGTTTATGTTGGCTTCGTTTTCCATCGTAGATATTCGCATGTAAATTGGATTATCACCATGACTTGATGAAATTTCTGGTGCCACAAACCAGAACTCATCATCGAGCTGTGCAAATGAAATAACGGGAAACATAAAAAGGATAATGACAAGACACCTAAAAAAATGTTTAAACTTAGAGTTCATAATTTACTGTTGTAATTTCTCCTTTTTCGGTACTATAATTCTTGTAACAAAAATAAAACTGATAAGCATAGGAATAAGTGTGAAAAACAGTTTTTCCTCGGTTACGCAATCTATTTACAGTTATATCAAGTTCACTCCGCAATCAATTAACCCTTATGCATTCAAAACAGCCAAAAATTGTCAGCAAAAAGAGTTAATAAACCATCAAATTTATTAATAATGTTGAGAAATAAAAAGATTTTTTAATTGTGCGATTTACTTTAATTCTAAAATAAGTTTACACATCAAAACGATGAACACTCCAGCGGCCCGGCCACCACTCTTCCCCGGCCTGTTT
>CAZTAW010000291.1:0-4151 GCA_964611705.1 uncultured Bacteroidales bacterium | reverse complement strand
AAAACCACCACCTACGAAATTGTCAAGCCATGCTCTTTCTTCGGGTAAAAAGCCGGAGCTTTTTGCATTTCTGACCGGATCATGAATATCAATCGGTTTATGACAAATATTATAATCACCCGAAATAATCAGGTTGGGTCTTTCCTTTTTTAATTCGTTAATATAATTTTGAAAATCAAAAAGCCATTGCATTTTAAAAGCCTGTCTTACATCTCCGCTTGAACCGGACGGATGATATACTGAAATTACTGAAATATCCCCGAAATCAGCACGTATCATTCTTCCTTCCAGATCATATTTGTCAATACCTATGCCTGATACAATATTGTCCGGTTCATTTTTTGTGAGCAATGCTACTCCGCTATAACCTTTCTTATGAGCAGAATACCAGTAATTAATGTATCCCATTTCTTCAAAATCAAAAACGGGTATTTGCTCAGGTTGAGCTTTTGTTTCCTGAAGACAAATTATATCTGCATCAACAATTTTGAGCCAGTCAATTAAACCCTTTCTCATTGCAGCCCTGATACCGTTAACATTGTATGAAATTATCTTCATTTAAAACTATTTAGATCAAATATGAATAATAAATTTTTGCTAAGATAGTAAAGATAATCAAGCATTTTGGATGACATAATTTAAATTTTGATATAAATTCGCAGCAGTTTTTGATGATCATGAAAAAAAATTCCTTGTTAAAACGATTTTTGATCTGGAGGATACGCAATATTCGCGACAGGCAGTTTATTATGATCCTCAGCGTAATCATTGGTATTCTTGGAGGTCTTAGTGCAGTGATCATCAAAAACTCGGTTCATCTCATCAAAAACTTTTTAACAAGCAGCTTTACGGATAATTACCAAAATTATTTATATTTTGCCTACCCTGCTATTGGTATCTTTATTGCCGTTTTGTTTATTCGTTTCATTGTGAGGCAGCACGTCGGGCATGGCATACCAAGTGTTTTGTTTGCTATTTCCAAATCGAACGGAATTATAAAAAGGCATAATATTATTTCATCCATAGTAACCAGTACCTTTACTGTTGGATTTGGTGGTTCTGTCGGACTGGAGGGTCCTACGGTTGCTACAGGAGCTGCTATCGGATCGAATTTGGGACAGTTGTTCCACCTGAATTATAAACAGATCACCCTGCTGTTAGGACTGGCTTGTGCTGCAGCTATGGCTGCCATTTTTAAATCACCTATTGCTGCTGTGGTTTTTGCTGTTGAGGTAATTATGATTGACCTCACTGCTGCTTCAATTGTTCCCCTGCTTATAGCTTCAGCTACGGCAGTATTAACTTCTTATTTCTTTTTGGGTCAGGCTGTTTTGTACAAGTTTGAGATACAGGAGTTATTTGTCATTGGTGATTTCCCTTATTATGTAGTTCTTGGTATACTTACGGGTCTTGTTTCGGTATATTTTACAAGAATGTACATGTTTATAGAAGTGTTTTTTCTTCAAATAAAAAAATGGTGGAAAAGATGGGCCTTGGGAGGAGTTATACTCGGGGTGCTGATATTTCTTTTCCCGGCTTTATATGGTGAAGGTTATGAAGCTGTTAACCTGGCCCTGAAAGGAGATGTCGGCCCGCTTTTCAATAACAGTCCGTTTTATGCCTTCAGAGAAAATATTTGGGTAATATTCCTTTTGTTTTTACTGATCATCTTTTTTAAGGCCATAGCAACAACGGTTACTTTCGGAGCAGGAGGAATCGGTGGTATATTTGCACCTACGCTGTTTACAGGCGTTTTTGCCGGATTGTTTTTTGCAAAGCTGTTTAATTTTTTTGAGCTGGGTCCGGTTTCGGAAAGCAATTTTGCATTGGTCGGGATGGGAGGACTCATTGCTGGAGTTTTGCATGCACCGCTAACAGCGATATTTCTGATAGCGGAAATCACAGGCGGATATGAGCTTTTTGTTCCCCTGATGATTACTGCAGCCATTTCATATGCTACTACCAAAATATTTACACCCAACTCGGTTTATACGCACCAGCTTGCCAAACGAGGTGAATTGATCACCCATCATAAAGATAAGGCCGTTTTATCAAGAATGCGCGTTGACAAGCTAATAGAGAAGAATTTTGCCAGTGTGCACCCCAATGCCACACTACGAGACCTGGTTCAGGTAATCTCCGAATCCAATCGAAATATCTTTCCGGTTATAGATGAAGATAATAACTTTAAAGGTATTATCCGCCTCGATGATATACGCAGCATCATGTTCCACCCTGAATTGTACGATAAAACAAGTGTCCGCCAGCTAATGATTATGCCTGTTACACTGGTTGATCCGGAAGATTCGATGGAAGAGGTAGTGAAGAAATTCCAGCATTCCGGAAAGTACAATCTAGTCGTTGTGAAAAACGGGAAATACCTGGGTTTTATCTCTCGTGCCAAAGTATTTTCTCGTTATAGGCACCTGCTTAAACAATTTTCTGAAGATTAATCTTTTGTATTTTTGACAGTAAATTTATAACATGCTATTTAAAGATATTACCGGACAATATAAAGTTAAAAAAAGGCTGATACAAACCGTAAAGGACAGCAGGGTCAGCCATGCACAAATGTTTCTTGGTCCCGGGGGTTCCGGAAAACTTGCACTTGCAATTGCGTATGCCCAATACATCAACTGTAAAAACAAAACCGGTGAAGATGCCTGTGGCAAATGCGCTTCCTGTATAAAATATAACAATATTGCTCATCCCGACCTGCATTTTATTTATCCCGTTGCCCCGACTAAGAAAATTAAATCCAAACCCAGAAGCAAAGACTTTTCTGCGGAATGGCGGGAAATGATCCTTGAGAAAAAAGGCTTTTTTAACCTCAATGACTGGTATAAAAAAATCGGGATTGAAAACAAGCAGGGAATCATAAATGCAGAAGATTGCAATGAGATCATAAAGACGTTATCTTACAAAAGTTACGAAAGTGAATACAAAGTGATGATCATTTGGATGGCTGAAAAACTTTTTTATTCTGCTGCTCCAAAAATTCTAAAAATTCTTGAGGAACCTCCTGAAAAAACTTTATTCATACTGATTTCTGAAAACCAGGATCAGGTGATCAATACAATTATTTCCAGAACGCAGATCATTAAAATAAACAAGATCAGTGAAGAAGAAATCAAAAATTTGCTTATCAGTAAATACAACCTTCAGGCAAAGGATGCCAAAAAAATAGCCGTATTATCAAATGGGAATTTTATTGAAGCTCTTCGTCAAATAAGACATTCGGATGAAGAAAAAACCAACTTCGATCTTTTTGTGAAATGGATGCGTTTATGTTACACTTTTAAAATTCAGGATATCAGCGGGTTTGTATCTGAGATTTCCAGGATCGGCAGGGAAAGACAAAAGTCATTTCTGGCTTATGCCATCCGCATGACACGCAATAGTCTCCTGATGAATTATAAAATTGCTGAACTGGTAAAACTCGATGAAGAAAAAAACGGATTTATGCAAAAATTTTCTCCCTTTATCAATCCTAAAAACGGTGATCATTTTTACGAAGAACTTAACAAAGCCTATTATCATGTTGAACGAAATGCCAATCCATCCATCCTTTTTACCGATTTATCTTTAAAAGCAGCTAGCTTATTGAAAACCACTTAGGTTCTTGTTTGATTTTTATTAGATTTGCATTTTAAAGAGGTTTTTTAAAAGATGGAAGAGAAAAAAATTGACGTAGAAACCGAAGAAACTGAAAAAGAAGATACAGGTACCAACCCTGATTTACGAACTTCGTTTTTATCAAGGGGTTGTGCTGAGCCACCGGATACAAACTGCAAGCTCGAAGGAGTTTATCAATCACATTGCTGTAAGTATGATATTTATGACTGGCTTAAGGATGTGAAAACCCCCAACAGGAAAAAGAAATTCGATATCGTTGAAGTCAGGTTTAAAAACTCCAGGAAAGAGTATTTTCGTTTTAATACTGATTATGACCTGAACGTTAGAGATATTGTAGCAGTTGAATCAAGTCCGGGTCATGATATCGGGATTGTTTCCCTGGCAGGAGAAACAGTTAAACAACAATTGAAAAGAAAAAAGATTGACCCGGCATCTGAAAATATTCGCAAAGTTTACCGAAAAGCACGTTTAAGTGATATTCAAAAATGGATAAAAGCTGTTGAAAAGGAAGAAGC
>CAZTAW010000290.1:0-4154 GCA_964611705.1 uncultured Bacteroidales bacterium | reverse complement strand
TTCATCACTACAGGAGGGCCGGTTGGTCCTGGTGAGATTAAACAACCTGAAAAAATTGTTGCCGGAACCGACCTGGTTGCTGTTGATTCACTCTGCTGCACTTATCTTGATTATAGCGCAGATGATATTGTTTCCATACAAAAGTGCCACGAATTCGGATTGGGAGAAATTGACTATTCCAAACTAAATGTTAAGGAAATTTATGCATAAAAGTCTGATCCTTATCATATTGTTCTCTGTTTCCATTTGTGTTTTCCCTCAGAATGACAGTTTGCCTGAGATTTTACCCGAGGTAACCGGCAAGTGGTTAAAAAATAAAGAGGTAGAATATTACAAAGATGACGACCTGTTTTTCCTTGTGAACGGTGGGGCAGAACTATACCTTGAATATGGATTTATTGATGTTGTTTCTGCCACATATTCCGATACCTCGGGAAAAAAGCTTAAAGTAGAGTTGTTCAGAATGGAGGATGCTTTTTCTGCTTATGGAATATATTCGTTTAAACGAACCCAAAGAACTCCTGATGAGAAATATCAATACCTGACAATTTCCCAATATTACAGTATGTTTGTCAGCGGTAAAATCTACGGACTGATTACAAATACCAACGGAATTCCCAAACAAAAGTTAGAGCGTTTTACACTTGAAATAACGGATCTGATTAACGGTAAAGCACAAAAGCCATTGCTTGTCTCTAAACTGGAAAAAATTGCAGGAAATACCTCGAAATTTGTATATATGAATGGCAGCATTGCCCTGAATAATTTTTACATTTTCGATTTTGGCAATGTTTTCAATCTGGAGCGTGGAGTATTTTTTAAAGATGCAAATGAGGGTGTGTATGTGCTTCAATATGAGCGTGACGGATTAGCGAAGGAGGCTTTTCTAAAGGCCATACAAAAGTTCAGTGATAAGCCAAAATATACGGTTTTGTCTGAAAGCGATGAAAGATTTATTATGAAAGCCAAACGTGGCAATTATTTCACCGCTGAGCTTTTTAACAGTTATATTATTCTTATTCAATCGGAAGATAAAGGTAAATCCGGCGTTGATTTTTCCAAAATACGGGAAGCGCTCTCAGATAAATAATTTTTTTTGCCACTGCGAAAAAATTTTGTAATTTTTGCCAGTCAAAAAACAAAGATTTTGAAAAGGTTAATTATTATCATATTTGCACTGTTTTTTTCCGTCGAACTCTGGGCACAATATAACCAACCCTCTTTTTTGAGCGTTCGAATGGGAATGGGAATACCCTATTCAAAATTTACCAAAGGAATATCAACCGTAAATAATGGTTTTGCTAGTTACGGAGGTGCATTTGTAGCAGAGGGTGCATATTTTTACTCGGATAATGTTGGTGTTGGCGGACTGATGGGTACTTCAATTTTTCCTGTTGATCAGGAAGAATACGGACATCAGTTTGTAAAAAACAATTGCCTGTACAGCTCAGTAATTGTTGATGCGGAACACTATTATACGGTTTATTTAATGGGAGGGCTTTATTTTGACAGTCGTATCAGCAGGACCAAAATTTCACTCACCGGAAAAATATTGGCGGGCTTTTATTGGGTAAGAAATCCTGCAATTCTTTTTACCTATACCTTTAGTAATGTTGCATCTTCAAGAGTATTTCAAAGGTCTGAAAACAGTACGAATTTTGCGATTTATTACGGGCTAGGAGCCAAATTTCATTTATGGAAAGACTTTGGACTTACTGCTGATCTTGATTATGTCGGATCAAAATTTAAGTTTTATTATCACACTTTGGAACAGGGGGAAGGTGAAGCATCAAAGCAGATATCATTTTTGTCAACTACGATAGGAGTATTTCTAAAACTTTAACAATAATTTCATAATAGCAGTTTCTTTTTTTAGTACATTTGCTTATAAACCAAAAACCAAATATCATGAAAGCACTTAAAATTATTGGCATTATCTTACTGATTGTAATTGTTTTACTATTGGTTATTGCCATTTTTCTTCCCAAAAAAGCCAGTGTGGAAGGAAATATTATTGTGAAGGCTCCTGCTGAAGCAGTTTTTGAGCAGGTCAACACAATGTCGAACTGGGAAAAATGGTCGCCCTTTAAAGAAGAAGACCCTGAAATGATTGTTTTTTATGAAGGTGTTGGAGTTGAAGCTGTTCAAACCTGGATTGAAGAAGGAGATACAGGAATGCTGACAATTATTGAAAGCAAGCCTTATGAAAAAATCCTTACAGATATACAATGGGACGATATGAGTAAAGCCAACGGGTACTGGACTTTTGAGCCAATGGGTGATTCAACAAAAATCACCTGGAAAGTTGAAATCAAGGATCTGGCATACCCCATTGAAAGATACATGGGTTTGTTTTTCGGTGGCATGATGGATCCTTACATCCAAAAGGGATTGAAGAATATTAAAAAGCATGTTGAAGCCTTGCCACCCATACCTGAAATCGAGGAAGTGTATGTTGATGAAATTCATGCGCTGGCAATCAAAGATACGGTCCAGATGAAAGATATGGAAATGAAGATGGGAGAGTTTTTTGGCGAATTGATGGGGTATTTAAGCCAAAACAACATAAACATTGAGCATCCCCCGTTTACGCTTTACTATTCATGGGATGAGAACAGCGCTTATCTTGCAGCAGGTATTCAGACTAAAGAACTGCATGAAGGCAGAGGAAAAATAGTTCCTATAACCTTTGGCAATACCAATGCACTGAAAGCGGTTCACATGGGCTCATATGATGGCCTTATGATCGTTTATGCGGCATTGGAAGATTATGCTGAGGAGAATAACAAAACCTGGGCAGGTGCACCCTGGGAAGAATACTTAACGGATCCCATGACAGAGAAAGATACCAGCAAATGGAAAACTGTAGTTTACTGGCCGGTTGAATAAATTATTGTGTATTTAACGATTGTAAACCACCATTAAAAAAGACACTTAATGGTGGTTTTTTATTCATCCTATTTAAATATTTTTATATATTTACTCTTTGAATTATAATACATTTGTTATGAGTGAAGAAAAAGCCATAAAAACCGAGAATGGCGGAAATGAGAAAATGAAAAGGATCCGCGATATTCTTATTGGAAAAAATTACGATGAAATACAAAAACGCATTGACCAGGTTGACGAGCACCTTATAAAGGAGCTTAAAGATGTGCAGGAATATGTAAATGTTCAAATAAAGGAATTTAAATTCAGGCTGAATGAGATACACAAACCCTTTGAAGAAAAAATAGAGAAGATAAAGGAAAACAACAAGCGTTCGGAAGAAAAAATTCAGTCGGATATCAGTGCTTTGAATAATGAGTTGAGCGATTTTCTGAAAGACAAGGAATCGGAGATCATTCTGCTTAAAAAGCAGATTGCAGAGTTAAAAAATGAAATAAACGAAAAACTGCAATTGCAGATAGGAGAGGTGAAGGATATGATCAGGAAAGAACTGAAAACACTGAAAAATGAAAAACTGAACAAATCATTGATTGCTTCTGCCTTATCCGAGCTTGCTTTGCAGATTGGTGAACAGAATGATATAGTACCTGAGCAAAAAGAAAAACCCAAACAATAAGAATTAATCGGTATGTTCGAAAATTTGAGCCAGGCCGAATATGATGAACTAAGAAGCCTGATACTCGGGCTTGAACCGGGTGAGCTTCAAAAGCTATGGAGGTGGCTTAAGGATCCCGATTCATTTGCTGAGGAAATATCCGACCTGATACCGGTTTCTATCAAACAAATGATATCAAATGGTGTCATTTCCACGGATTCATTGCTTAGCCTGGTTGAAGAAGCTATTGAAAGAAGTGTAACCGAAAATCCCAAAAAGCTTGCCAATGCTTTGTACCCAATTATGATGCCTGCGATCAGGAAAGCTGTTGCAGAAGACTTGAAAAAAATGATTGAGTCGGTTAATGGTACCCTCGAAAAGAGTTTTTCGGTTAAGCGACTGGGATGGCGTTTTCAGGCAGCTTTAAGCGGAAGAAGTTATACCGAAATTATTCTGTCCCAAGCTTATATTTATCGCGTTCGGCAGGTATTTCTGATTCACCGTCGCACAGGCCTGATGCTTCAGCATGCTGTTGATGAAAAAGGTGAATTCAAAGGCCCCGATATGGTTTCGGCCATGCTTACTGCGATAAAAGATTTTGTTAAGGATT
>CAZTAW010000289.1:0-4161 GCA_964611705.1 uncultured Bacteroidales bacterium | reverse complement strand
CTGTCGCCGAAACCAGGAGCCTTCACTGCCACAACTTTTAACCCGCCTCTTAATTTGTTAACAACCAGTGTGGCCAGTGCTTCAGTTTCAACATCTTCTGCAACGATCAACAGTGGACGGCCACTTTGGGCCACTTTTTCGAGCAACGGAAGCAGATCCTTCATCACAGATATCTTCTTGTCATGAATGAGGATATAAGGATTTTCATAAACAGTTTCCATTTTTTCGGTATCTGTCACGAAATAAGGTGAAATGTATCCTCTGTCGAACTGCATACCTTCAACAACATCAACATAAGTTTCAATTCCTTTAGCTTCCTCAACGGTGATAACACCTTCTTTCTTAACTTTACCCATTGCCTCTGCGATCAGTTTACCTATAACAGTATCGTTATTGGCTGAAACAGAAGCAACCTGCTCAATTTTTTCCGAGCTATCACCAATTTGGTGTGTCTGGTCTTTCAAAGATTTAACAACAGCTTCTACTGCTTTGTCAATACCTCTTTTCAGGTCCATGGGGTTAGCACCTGCTGTTACGTTTTTCAATCCTGTAAGGAAGATAGACTGAGCCAGGACAGTTGCAGTTGTAGTACCATCTCCGGCAACGTCATTTGTTTTTGAAGCAACTTCCTTTACCATTTGAGCGCCCATATTTTCGATAGGCTCCTTAAGCTCAACTTCTTTTGCAACTGTAACGCCGTCTTTTGTAATTGTAGGAACACCGAACGATTTTTCTATGATCACGTTACGGCCTTTAGGACCCAGTGTTACCTTTACTGCATTGCTCAATGCATCAACACCTTTTTTAAGGCCATCTCTTGCTTTGATATCAAATATGATGTCTTTTGCCATTTTATTTAATTTTTTAAGATTTTACTTATTAATTTTAATGCGTTGTAATTCTTTGTTTAAATGATTGCAACGATATCCGATTCTCTCATTATAAGATAATCATTGCCTTCAATACTGATCTCCGTACCGGCATATTTCCCGTAAAGCACCCTGTCGCCATCCTTAACGGACATGGGTTCATCTTTTTTACCGGGGCCAACTGCTACTACTTTTCCCCGTTGAGGTTTTTCTTTGGCAGTATCAGGAATGATAATTCCTCCTTTGGTTTTCTCTTCTGCTTCTGAGGGCTCAATCAAAACCCTGTCAGCTAATGGTTTAATGTTAATCTTTCCCATATTTATATTATTTTAAGTTAAACATTCTTAGTTTGCTTAAACAGCATATGCTTGTTTTCACATTTTGTGCCAAAGTCTGAAACAAAAAAAAATGTCAGAAATGAATGACATTCTGACATTTTTTATTCTGTTTTTGGAATTTCTTATTCAGGCTGCTGTTGTGGCTGCTGCTGAGGCACCATAGTATATTCAGGATCTACCGGTTGCTGTAAATCCTGGGCCTGTTCGCTAACCTCCGATTGTATAACCTGCTGTGCCTGGTTGCTTCTGGGAATTACAAATATTGTGGATAAACTCAGAACAAGCAATACAATGGCCAGGGTCCAGGTTGATTTTTCAAGAAAATCAGTCGTTTTTCGCACGCCCATAAACTGGTTTGAGCCTGCAAAATTGGATGCAAGACCACCACCTTTGCTATTTTGCACCAGCACTACCAGCGTGAGCAAAACGCAAGTGATAAGAATCAATACGGATACTAAAATATATGCGCCCATTTTTATTTCGTTTTCAGGTTTTTAATTTCGTTTTTCAAGATTTCAATTTGGGCTGCAAAGTAACTAATTTTTTCTGGATATTTCAAGCCCAAGAGCTTATAAATTTTAATTGCTTTTTCATAATGCCCTTGATCATGGTATATTTTTGCAAGGGTTTCACTCACGATATTTTCTTCATCTACAATACTTTTTCGTGCACTTTCATTCGGATCATAAAAGGATACTTTAGGGGGAGTAATGCTTGGCTCGTTTTCAATAAACTCGTCAATCAGGTCTTTATGTTTATTAAGATTGCTTGATGGTTTAGGTTCATACCCTTGTTTTCGGTTTTTTTTATCTTTTTGCTGTGCTCTTCTTTTCTTTTCTTCCTCTATTTCATTGAGTCGTTTTTCAATGATTTTTTTCATTTTTCTGATACGTGCTTCTTCTTTCGATATGTCGAGGCTTTCATCAATGGCGTATTCAGAAACATTTAAGTCGAATATTTCCAGATCATCTTTTTCAGCAGACTTAGTTTTTAATTCTTTCTCAGGTTCCTTTTCAGCCTGTTTGGAAGCATATTCATCCGGAAGGTCTTTTTGTTGTTCTTCCCGTTCGGTAATGTCATCAATATGATTTTTCAATCGCTTACGATCTGAGGCATAAACCGCAGCAATATTCAGTTTCTTATCAAAAAGAAAATGCTTTATGTTAAACAGGTTTATGACGTGAAGTATCTTTGAAGTCTGACAAAAGGGGAAATCCTCACTCAACTGTTCAAGTAATTTCACACTTTGGTGATCCAGGTTTTCCGGGTTATTAATATAATTGATAAATTGGTTTTTGTTCATAGAATTTTACCAGTTTACCACGGCTTTATTAAAAATATCCTCAACCAGCATTTCATTGATCTGATCAATCAGACCTTGCCGGACTTCTGTCAGGTCCTTTTCACTTGGGTAATCTTCATACCTCGAAAATGAGGATTCAAAATCCACCTCTTCGTTCAAGGTATTTGTATATTTAACTTTCACTGAGATTGTTAACCTGTTAAGTGCTGCAGTCTGTTCTCCTGTGATAGCAACAGGAGTTACTTCGTAATTTGTAATTTCTCCCCTAAATTGAAGGTCGCCATTTTCTGAGATCACATCCAGGTTTGTTTGTGAAGCAAATTTATCGCGCAAGGCATCTGTGAATGTCTGGCTTAAAGTGGGTTCAACCAGGTCGGCATTGTTGGGGAAGTACCTGATCGAAACTGTTTTTGCACCAGGTGGAATAGACGCCCCTGTAAACGAATAAATACCGCAACCTGAGGTTAGGATCATAAAGCAGTAAATAATAAGATGCCCAAATTTTGTTTTCATTTATTTAATATTATACTCTTTTATCTTTCTGTATAATGTACGTTCGGAGATACCAAGCTCTTTTGCCGCATCTTTTCTTTTTCCCTTATGTTTTTCAAGTGCTTTTTTAATCAAATCCATTTCCTTCTTTCGTAATGAAAGCGACTCCTCAATGATCTCAGAATGTTCGAATGAATTATTTTCTAAAGAATCACCTTTGTTTTCATTTATCTCAATTTGCTGTAAATCTTCTTTAATATTGTCGTAATCCTCGTATAGTTCATTGATAATTTGTGGTTTCCGATCTTTCATCTCCTGGGTAATTCCACCTGCATGCACAATATCGGCAACAACCTTTTTCAATTCATTGATATCTTTTTTCATATCAAATAAAACCTTGTACAAAAGTTCCCGTTCTGAGATTTTACCTTCGCTTTCATCTTTTTTGTACAAGACGGGTAAGTCGCTATATTGACCCGAAGGAAGATATTTCCTTATCACATCTGCATTTATGTACCTGTCTTCTTCAATGATTGACATTTGCTCGGTAATATTTTTCAATTGCCGAACATTTCCCTGCCATCTGTAATTAACAAGTATTTTTTGTGCTTCTTCATCAAGTTTTAATGGTGGCATATGATAACGCTCTGCAAAGTCAGAAGTAAATTTACGAAACAATAAAACTACATCATCTTTTCTGCCTCTTAAAGGAGGCACATTAATTGGTACCGTATTGAGCCTGTAATAGAGATCCTGTCTGAATTTACCCTGCTGAATAGCTTCTATGATATTAACATTTGTTGCTCCTACAACGCGTACATCCGTTTTTATTACCTTGGATGACCCAACCTTCAAAAACTCGCCCAATTCAAGCACTCTTAACAACCTCACCTGTGTGGAAAGCGGAAGTTCGGCAACTTCATCCAGAAAAATCGTTCCTCCGTTGGCTACTTCAAAATATCCCTTACGTGCTTCGTGTGCACCCGTAAAAGAACCTTTTTCATGACCAAAAAGCTCCGAATCAATTGTTCCTTCGGGGATGGCACCACAGTTAACTGCTATGTACGATCCGTGTTTCCGGGCACTCAATTGATGAATGATCTTGGGAAAGACTTCTTTTCCGGAACCACTTTCACCGGTTATGAGTACTGTAATATCA
>CAZTAW010000288.1:877-4177 GCA_964611705.1 uncultured Bacteroidales bacterium | reverse complement strand
AACCATTTAACAATAAGCCTGAAATTTATATTAAATCCTTTAAAGTATTTGATAAAAAGGTATATGTTAATCCTTTTGCCATTGATAATGATCCACTAAAGTTAAAATATGACGAAGATTTTTTTTCAGTTGAATATGGCTTACTCAACTACTTTAAAAACTCTGAAGTTAGTTTTTCCTACAAACTGGATGGTTTTGACGAGCATTGGCATTATGCTGGAAAAAGAACATATTTAAGTTACTCGAATGTTGAAGGAGGCGAATATATCTTAAAAATAAAATCATCATATGGCAATAAAATAGAGATACCTGTAATTATTGAAACGCCATTTTGGGAAACCTGGTGGTTCTTCACTTTAATAATTATTTCTTTTCTGGGATTGTTACTCAGCGGGCATTTGTACCGACTACATCAATTGAGAAAGCGTGAAAAGATCAAATCAGATTATGACAAGGAACTCAACCGACTGGAAATGAAAGCCCTCAGAGCTCAGATGAATCCACATTTCATGTTTAACAGCCTTAACTCAATCAGGTACTACATTTTAAAAAATGACAATGCAAATGCTGCTGAATATATTACCAAATTCTCAAAACTGCTTCGTCTAATCCTTAATAATTCAAGGCAAAACCTTATCAGCCTGAAAGATGAACTAAATGCCCTTGAAATTTACATTGATTTTGAACAAATGCGCTTTAACAATAAATTTTGGTACCAAATTAATATTTCACAGGGCTTTGATACTGCAGGAGTAAAAATACAACCAATGGTAATACAACCATTTGTGGAAAATGCCATATGGCATGGTTTGATGCCAAAAGAAGAAAAGGGATATTTAAAAATTGATGTTTCGAAAACTGAACATGCAGTTATTATCACCATTATGGATAATGGAATTGGAAGGCAAAAAGCCAAAGAAATGTTGAATAAAGGGCTTATTGAAGCCAAATCATTCGGATTGAAAATCATGGAAGACCGCATGACACTTATGGAGAGTATTAGAGGCAAAAAGTCGGATTTTAAAATTATTGACCTGTTTGATAGAAAAAAGCCTGTAGGTACTAAAATAATCATAACTTTTGAGATGTAATAATGAATTAAATCAGGAAAAAAATTAAAAAAATGAAGCTGCAAGCTATTATTATCGATGATGAATTTCATAGCTTAAAATCCACTGAATTAATGGTTAAAGAAAACTGCAATGAAGTGGAGATTATTGCCCTGGGCAATACACCTGAAAAAGGAATTGAATTGATTGAATCATATAAACCTGATCTGGTTTTTCTTGATATAGCAATGCCACGAATGAATGCCTTTGAACTATTGCAAAATCTCAGCGAACGTTCGTTTGAAATAATTTTTACAACAGCATTTGACGAATATGCAATAAAAGCTTTTAAAGTTAACGCCATTGATTATCTGCTAAAACCTATTGATGCAGCGGAATTAAAGGAGGCGGTTAATAAGGTGAAAACCAAACTGAGAACCGGAGATGGAATGAATAAAATAGATCAACTCCTTGAATCACTTGGACAACCTACAGTAAAAAAGGACAAAGTTGCTATTCCGGTAGATGGTAAGATCAGGATGATATCTTTTTCTTCTATTATCTATTGCGAATCGGAAAGTAATTATACCAAAATTTATGTTGAGCCGGATAAGAAATTTCTCTTGAGCAAAACCTTAAAAGAAGTTGAAAAGATACTTACCCATCAGGACTTCTTCAGGGTGCATAACTCCTTCCTTGTCAACCTGAGTCATATAAAAGAATACATTCGTGGAGAAGGTGGTGATCTTATCATGACAAATGGCAATGAAGTAAGGGTATCGAGAAATAAAAAAGATACTCTTTTAAGATTACTGATGTAAACTGATTCTCTCGAAGCCTTAATCCGGCGTCTAACACCAAATAAATAAACCCTGTATTTCACACAGCATTTCCCTCACTTTACTAAGAACCCCTTTTTTTTAAAGAATTCCAAAATTATTTTTGATAGGAAAACTGAACAATACTGAAAATTAAATATCAAAACGATATGATGTTAATCCAATCAAAAATATAAACAGATGAAAAAACTTTTAATCACAATAATCACGGCATTATTAATTACAATATTTACTAATGCACAAAACGTAGCCATCACCGATGATGGCAGCTACACAGCAGACGGCTCTGCCATGCTGGATGTGAAATCTACTACAAAAGGACTGCTCATCCCCAGAGTATTGGATGTCATAGAAGTGAGCAGTCCTGCTACCGGTCTGCTTATCTACCAAACCGATACCGATCCCGGTTTTTATTACAATGCCGGAACACCCGGAAGCCCTGACTGGGTAAAAATAAATGCAGGCACAATTTCAGTAGATGAAATTGAAGATAGTGGTGATGGCGACACCAAAGTTATTTGCAATGTAGGCGACAGGATATTCTTTAATGTCAATGATACAAGGGCTATGACAATCAATAGTGATGGCAATGTTGGAATCGGTTTAGATGCTTTATCATATCCTACATCTGAATTGGAACTCGTGGGTCAGATAAAAATCACAGGCGGAAGTCCCGGAGTTGGCAAAGTCCTTACCTCTGATGCCGATGGTTTAGCCTCCTGGCAAAGCGGAGGAGGTGGAGGAGGCGCATCCTGGCTAAACGACCTGAATGATGCCGCAACAGATAACAACAGCGTTTATTTGGGAGAAAATGCCGGTCTTAATGCAGGAAGCAATCTATCCAATACCATAGTCGGTATAGATGCCGGTAACAACACCACTTCAGGAGAAAACAATATTTACATGGGTTATCAAAGCGGTTATACTGCCACAACCTCTAATGCAAATACCTTTATCGGGTATCAAAGTGGTAAAAATAACACAGCAAGTTCCAACACCTTTATTGGGTATATGAGTGGCCTGGATAACACTTCGGGTTATGCGAATACATTCCTGGGCACAAGCACAGGTGAAAACAACACAGAAGGAGTCCGGAATATATTTATTGGAAGATATACCGGTAAAGCGAATACCACAGGAAATAATTCCATTGGTATCGGTCCGGATGCTTTGAAAACACAAACCGGATATTCTTCAGCCAACGATCTGAGCAACATTGCCATAGGTTCTGAGGCCCTAAAAACAATAAACCCCACAAGTGATGTAAACGGAAGGTATAACCTTACCATCGGTACAGAAGCTGGTGAAGCCACAACCACAGGAAGTATGAACTTGTTTCTTGGATACAAATCAGGAAAGGCTAATACTACAGGGTCACAAAACTTGTTTCTTGGCACAAATACCGGAAACAG
>CAZTAW010000288.1:0-867 GCA_964611705.1 uncultured Bacteroidales bacterium | reverse complement strand
AATGTAATACTCAAATTAAATTTGGTCTGCTTTACAGGAGAACAAAATATTTTTATTGGTGATAGTGCAGGATACACAGGCACTGCGATTTCTGAATCCATGTATATCGGGATTAAAGCAGGTTTCAATGCATCCGGCGGGACATCTAACACTTACCTGGGTTATAATTCCGGATTAAACACCTTAACCGGAAGTAACAATACCTTCCTTGGATATAAAGCAGGTGAGTCGAATTGGATAGAAGGCAGTCACAATGTATTTATTGGGAGTGAGGTGGCAAGCAATACTGGCATCTCACTTATGAATAGAAATACGGTTATTGGTTCAAATTCAGGAAAGAACCTAAGTGTTGCCAGTAACAATGTGTTTATCGGTACATACAGCGGTTACGAGCAAAAAAGCACATATAGTAATGTTTTTGTCGGATATGAATCAGGAAAGAGGAATGAGGATGGAAACTACAATGTTTTCTTAGGATCCTATGCTGGAGATTATAATGAGGGAAGCAGTAATATCTTTATTGGCTATTTGGCCGGAGAAAGTGAACAGGGCATTTCTTCGAATAAATTGGTTATAAACAATGGTCCTGGCCAGGGTTTGATTTATGGAAATTTTGATACGGAATATGTAAAAATAAATGGCGATTTTGAAGTGAATGGCTCTCAAACCATGTCAGGAAATATGAAATTGAATTCTAACTGGCTGTCAGGTGATGGTGATAATGAAGGAATCTTTGTAAATAGTGACGGTGATGTTGGAATTGGTACAGGTAGTCCTGATGAGTTATTAGATGTCAGGGGTAACATTCAGCTAAAAAACACTTCAGGAGATGTTGATATTATACTGGATGGCACAAGCAGCAACAGT
>CAZTAW010000287.1:0-4182 GCA_964611705.1 uncultured Bacteroidales bacterium | reverse complement strand
TAGTAGAGGACCTTCCTTGTGTAAAGACCATAAACCTTCCTCTGTTCGCAGACGAACTTGAGGGAAGTTTGACGGCAGTTTTCTTGGATGAATACGGACAGCCTGACGAAGCATCACCAGTCGCGGGAACCGACCTCACTGTAGGAATACAGTGGTATGCGGGTTCAAAAGAATACTACGGTAACCCATGGATTGGGCAGCCGGATTATTTGGATGTCGACTGGAACTCTATGACCAGCATCAAAGGAATAAACTTCAAGAAGGGAACAAGCGCAAACAGCATAAACGGAAACAGACCCAAATACCCCAACATAATATGTTTCGACTATAATGTCACGACATGGGATGACATAGACTGGGTTTATGCAAACTTGCAGGATGGCTCAAGAGAAAAGATGAACCAGGTCAGCACGCCAAGAACACACACGGTAGACAGCACAGGCGATTCAGTCAAGTGTTTCGAAGCTCCGGTTATAACCAGCGACGCGGTAACTTTCGACGTAAGACTCGACCCGGATGACACCACAGCAGCAACAACTGATGACATAACGGCATCATTGTATGCGGGTTCGTGGGGTCTCCACACAGATGACCTTTCGGTAATCTGGGGTGTCGAGGACAACGACGGAAACAACCTCGGTGCAAGCGATGAAGACACATTAGACCTTGACTTCACCGCTTAAGTGTGATTGAGGCTTCAAATAGGGGCGAGGGCCCCACACCCTTTATTTTATTATTTTGCGCAGTCCAGATGTGTTAGCGATGAAGAAGAAAAAGATAGATTATTCAAAAGGAGGAAAAATATGGGAAAAATAAAATCTGACAAATACGTGGCAATTAGCGCTGTTGGAATAGTGCTACTTATTGTAGTGGGTTTTGTTACAATAGCTAGTCCAGGCACATTAGAAACACTTTTTGGCAAAGCTAAAATGTTAGAGATACATTTGTATGACTCAGAAGGAAATGAGATAACTGGTAGCACAATGTCTATTGTTGAAGGTCAAGAAGGAGTAAACAGTATGTCTTATGATGTAAACATTGAGAATACAGGTGAAATAGCGTTAGATGAGTGTTACATTTCTGATTCGTCTCCATCAGCACTTACTAGCTCTTTGCCAACAATAAGTAAAGCTCTATCTATTGGCAGCACAGAAACATGGATAGGTTCTTCGTTTTTAGTTGAGCCATTTGAGGCTGAAGATCAACCAGTTAGATTTGAGGTAGAAGTGACGTGCGATTACGAATATAACGGACAACAATTGCAAATGTCTAAATCCGCATACAAAGATGTGACAATAGAGTCGGAATTAGAAGGTGACTTTGAGATTATACTTGATGGCGAAGGTGGTTACGGTGGCAGTGGCGAAGGATTTTGTGGCGACGGATTCTGTGACTCGGACGAGGATGAAATAAGTTGTCCAGAAGATTGTCCAGGCGAAGACCCAGGCGGTGGCTTTGACCCATTCTTTGGCGGTAGTGAATATTGTTCTGACTCTCTGAAGAACTTCCTCGGAGGTCAATATCCAGAGTTCAGAATAATGTACAAGGACTGTGATATAGACTATTGTCCATACGAAGCAAATAACCATGACGTGCTAGCGTGTAGAGAATCAAACAACAACATACTACTACCTGGAACAGAAGTTACAGATGCCTCCTATGTGAGATGGATTTATACTGTAACACTTTGTTAAGGTGGTATCAATGAAACGTAAAACCCGTAGCTTTCAAGCCATTTTAATAGTTTTAACAATCTTGTTAGCGCTTGGGAGTTACTTGGTTTTTTTTAGTCAATTTTCGATAATTGGGGGTTCTTATCAAGCCCCGATAGTTCACGTAGACAATGAAAAGATTGTAGTTGAGGGAAAACAAATTCAAAGAGGCTACAGCAAATATTATTTAGAGACGATGATTGATGATACAACGTATTATGGGGCTTGTACGATATATGATAATTGGCAGATACCTATTTTTTATAGGGATATTTACAACGCAGAAGTTGCGGCTGGAAACAATAAGTACTGTTGGATTACTGAAGATTCATTAGATTACTATTATGGGTATGCAACTTTCAATTCTCCTTACGTAGAAAACAAAGATTATTCGTTAACTGTATACTATTATCCTTACGGCTCTAACCCCTGGAACAATAAAATTATACTTTGTGCTAATGTCACTAGAGCCGACATTTTAATTGATGACAAGTTTGATGTGGAGATGGATGTTTTCTTGGAAATTTATTCTGAAGAGCAAGAAAACGAGACTAGCACTACTACAACATCAACGACGACTACTACTTCCGAAGATGCCACTACAACAGTAGATGCCACTACAACAGTAGAAAATTCAGGAGGAGAAGAGTCATCGGGATTTTTGGAGTCAATAATAAAAGTGTTGTTTGAATTATTTGATGGGTTAAATAAATGGATAACAAACTTAATTTAGGTAGGAAGGGCCGTGCGGTCCTGACACTCGCATTCATAGTAGCCTTCGGCATAATCTCGGCGGGAACATTCACGCTCGCACCTTCGGGGGGTAACTGGATAATAGACGGCGACGCGGTTTACATAGACGACTCAAACGTTTTCATCTACGTCGAGCCGCATACACTTCATTCAAGCGGTTGGGTCTACATTAATTTTACTCCGAAGAGCTACACGGGAGACATAGACATGTTATGGGGGTTTGACATGGACCAGGTGAGACCGAGTAAGGCCGAGCTTTACAACCCGCACACCGAATACTGGAACACCAACCACCAAAGGGATTTCTACAACGTGTCAGGCTTTGAAAACACGGGAGACCCGTGCGACTACGGGAACGAATACAACACATACAAGAGGCTGGTGAACCACACAACACAAAACGGCACGGACAATTCCACGAACACCACAATCTGGAACTACACCTCCGATGTCGTGTGCTTTGACTCTTACAACAACATAAGCGACGATTACAGGGCTTACTGGCACACGGAACACAGCAGAGAAGTTGACTACACGGACATATCGGACAGGTTTGACTCGGTGGACTACGAGTACGGTGGCAATAATAAGTGGTACTACATCACGGACATACCGGTTACAGCCGGAGAGGACTACATGATGCGGGCAAAGATGCAGGTTCCCGTGTCTCTCGAAGGCATAAGCGGCAAGTACTGGGTCGCCTTAAAGCCTTCCGGCGAGACGATAGGAGAGGCAATATCAAACGGACATCTGTATTATCTTGACCCGTGGTGGAACTCAAGCTGGGGTAAGTGCAAGAATATAACAATAACTGAAAACAAAGGGAGCGGTGACCTGACTGACTACCAGGTCAAGCTCAACGTCACTTATGATTCTGACATGGATGTAGCTTTTACTGATTTACGTTTTGTGAACTCGTCTTGCAACAATGGAGGTTCTGAACTTGATTATTATTTAGGAAACAAAGTAGATGGCACATGGGCGACAGTCTGGACGAAAGTTGATACGATTTCCAATGCGACAGACACAATAATATCTATGTACTATGACAATGATTCTGTTGTTTCATCAAATTCAAACGGAGAAAATACATTTACTGCATTCGAGGATGGGTCAGACTGCTCTTCTGATTGGACACAAGACCCTACATATAACGGCGGTTCTATAAGTTCTTCATCCACTTTTTCTGTTGTGGGTACAACTTCTTGTTACTTGCAAACAGCATCAGCTACAAAAGAATATGATTATTTTAACGTGACAAACCAGACAGGTAACTTCTATATTGGCTACTGGATACGAGATAACTCAACTATGACAGATAGTAGGCATGGACAAGCATTGACACAAGACACTTCACATAGCGGCGGAGAAATGATACTAATGATAGACTACGGAAGTACGGGAACGCAATGGAACTCATATTGGGGTTCGGCGTATCACAATACGGGATTAACATACGCTATAGATACATGGTATCATGTGGAACTTTATAATTTTGACTTTTCAGGATATACACATGACTGGTATATAGATGATGCTGTGGCAAACACATCCAACCCATTTAGGAATAACCTATCATGGGCTGAACAAATGGAATATAAATGCGAAGAAAACCCGTGCAGAAGGTACATAGATGAAGTGATAGTCGTACAATGGGTGGACCCAGCGCCCACAACAGCATTTGGAGCGGAGGAGTCGCACGGCGGAGGGGCGGGAG
>CAZTAW010000286.1:0-4184 GCA_964611705.1 uncultured Bacteroidales bacterium | reverse complement strand
ACAGGCAATACAGAAGCACTGTCAATGTATGTTTTCTGCAGATTTTGTTTGATGTGTTCATTTTCATCACTTCATTTTCTGTTGCCCTGGCAAGTGAAAAAACATCCGGGTATTTTTAGTGAAACGATTGTAATAAAATAAGACAGGCCCTGCTGTATCATTGTTTGTTGCAATATAATCTCCGAAAGCCAGATTCTACAGGGATCCGATGTTTTTCTGTCGGAGGTGAGACTGAAAATACGGGTAACCAAGTAATTTTGAATCAAAAAAAATTATAAAATTTCCCGTTAATGGAAAAAAACTTTATCTTTGTCGCCCGATTATGAAATTTATTATCAACTAATTAAAAAAATATTTCACTATGACTAAAGCAGAAATCGTTGCAGAAATAGCAAACAAAACCGGAATCGAAAAAGTTGCAGTTCAGGCTGTTGTAGAATCCTTTATGGATACTGTTAAAAATTCTATGATGAATGGTGAAAATGTTTATCTAAGGGGATTTGGTAGCTTTATTATCAAACAGAGGGCAGAAAAAACAGGTAGAAATATCTCCAAAAACACTACAATTATTATTCCTGCCCATAATATACCTGCTTTCAAACCTGCAAAAACATTTGTTAATGCAGTAAAAGACAACGTAAAACTTTAACATTAAAAGTAGAACAATGCCAAGCGGAAAGAAAAGAAAAAGACAAAAGATGTCAACGCATAAGCGTAAAAAACGTCTGAGAAAGAACAGACATAAGAAGAAATAACCTTAAGCATTTTGTACTAAATATTATCACATAAGACGGTCAACCCTTATGTGATAATATTTATTTCCTTGTATTACAGACATTCCTCTGCCTTGTGGTCATTGAATATTCGATGGTTTTTTTATACTTAAAAACCCTTGCAATGTGAAAAAAGAATTAATAATTAATGCAGATACTTCCGAGGTCAATATAGCATTATTGGAAAATGATGCACTGGTTGAGCTACAAAAAGAAAAGACCAACAATAATTATTCGGTAGGTGATGTATATCTGGGAAGGATAAAAAAGATCATGCCCGGATTAAATGCCGCCTTTGTGGATGTTGGATATGAAAGAGATGCTTTTTTGCATTATCTTGATCTGGGGCCACAGGTTAAATCTTTGATCAAATACACCAATTTTGCGAGATCAAAAAAAGGACCTTTGCCAAATCTTGACCATTTTAGCTTTGAACCTGATATTGAAAAAACCGGAAAAATCAACCAGGTGTTGAAATCCGGTCAGCAAATCCCAGTTCAGATTGCAAAAGAGCCCATATCTACCAAAGGGCCCAGAATATCTTCAGAGATATCTTTCCCGGGCCGTTATCTTGTATTGGTTCCTTTTTCGAATCGTATATCCATTTCCCAGAGAATAAAAGACCCGCAGGAAAGAACCCGGCTCAGGCGGCTGATTCTTAGTATTAAACCGAAAAATGTTGGTGTTATTATCAGAACGGTAGCTGAAAATAAACGCGTAGCCGATCTGGATACGGACCTGAAAAATCTGGTAAAAAAATGGACAAGCCTTACCAAAAAACTTGCTACAGCCAAAGCTCCAAAAAAAATTGTAAGTGAACTCGACAGAACATCAGCCTTGCTCAGGGATATTCTTACCGAATCGTTTAACAGTATTCATGTTGATGATTCGGTTCTTTATGAAGAGATCAAAAACTACATACAAACCATCTTTCCTGATAAAACGGATATTGTAAAATTCTACAGAGGTCGGAAACCTATCTTTGAGCAATACGGTATTGACAAGCAAATAAAAAGCTCTTTTGGTAAAACGGTAACCATTAAAAGCGGTATTTACCTGATTATAGAACATACCGAGGCCATGCATGTAATTGATGTAAACAGTGGCCACCGGGTTAACAAAGAAATTTCCCAGGAACAAAATGCACTTACAGTAAATCTTGAAGCAGCGGAAGAAATAGCACGCCAGCTAAGATTGAGAGATATGGGCGGAATAATCGTTATTGATTTTATTGATATGAATGAAGGTAAAAACCGCAGGGCTTTGTTTCAGAAACTTAAGGAGGAAATGTCGAAAGACCGGGCCAAACATACCATTTTACCGCCCAGTAAATTTGGGTTGGTTCAGGTTACCCGACAGCGTGTTAGACCCGAGATGAACCTGGAAGTTGTTGAAAAATGTCCTACATGCCATGGTACCGGTAAAATACGTCCAAGTATAATCATCATTGATGAAATTGAAAACAATCTCAAATATCTCATTCACGATCAAAATGAAAGAGGACTTACGCTTTCATTGCATCCATATATTCATGCCTATATTACAAAAGGCTTATATTCTGTTCGTTGTAAATGGTTTTTCAAATACCGTCAGTGGATAAGATTAAAATCAATGAATAGCTACCACCTGCTTGATTATAAGTTCTTTAATAAGAAAAAGGATGAGATAAAGATGTAGTTGCTTATTACAACTGTTTATACAACCATGATAGTAATAGACAAGGTTTTGGTATCGGATGAGATTGGAGATGTTTGTTTTGCGTGTGATCTGCGCAAATGCAAAGGCCTCTGCTGTGTAGATGGAGATGCTGGTGCACCGCTCGAAGAAGAAGAAATTTCCATATTGGAAAACGATATTGATTTCATCAAACCTTTTATGACAAAGGCGGGAATTGAGGAAGTTAAAAAGAACAGTGTTTTTGATTATGATGCTGAAGGTAAATTTGTTACCCCGCTTGTTGAAGGAGATGAATGTGCCTATGTGAATTTTGATGAAGAAGGTATTGCATATTGTGCAATTGAGCATGCTTACCTGGACGAAAAAACTGATCTGCCCAAACCGCTTTCCTGTCATTTATATCCCATACGCATTGTTAAACTAAATGATGGGGGAGAAGCAGTAAACTACCATAAATGGCATATTTGCAAACCAGCCCTGAAAAGAGGAAAATCAGAAAATTATAAATTAAAGGATTTTGTAAAAACTGCTCTAATCAGGAAGTATGGTAAAGGGTGGTATGATAAACTTGAAAAGGTTTGAAAACAAGCTTGTAAATAAAAACTGGCGGCTCACAGTGTAAATTTGCAAACCGCCAGCTTTAAAGATTTGTTATTCTTCAGTTTCTATTTTTGCTTCAGCACCAGCCATGTTTTCCAATTCTTTATCAATATGGAAAAGTCCGCCTCTTGCACCTTCGGCCAGGTTAAACTTATCGAGGATATCTGTTGCCAGGCTCTCCTCTTCAATTTGTTCTTCAATAAACCATTGTAAGAAATTGCCTGTAGTAAAATCTTTTTCTTCCATTGTAATTTCATACAGATCATTGATTGACTGTGTGATGTATTGTTCATGTTTCAGGACTTCCTCAAACAGAGTTTTAAGTGAGTCAAAGTCAGCCGGTGGCTGCTCAATTTCCATTAATTTGGCGTAACCGCCACGGTCGTTGAGGAAATGAACAAATTTGAGCATATGCATTCTTTCTTCATCGGAATGATCATACAAAAACCTGGCAGCCCCGGGGTATCCTTTCAATTCACACCATGAGGCCATTGCCATGTATAATCTTGAAGAATATTCTTCCTTTTTGATCTGTTCGTTAATTGCTTGTTCTATTTTTTCTTTGATCATAGTATTATTTTTTGTGGTTTGATATTTCGCAAAGTTATTTATTTCCTTTCTTCTATAACAATGAATAATGAATATTGTTTGATAATAAGGAGGTATAAAGTTCAGAATTGAAGAATACAGTAGACAGAATATTTTCAAACCTGATTTAATCCGCCTGAGTCGGACGAGGGTTAATTCCCCGCCCCCCGGGGCGTTTTTCAATATTCCATTTAATACTCCGCTGCTCTGCGGCGGAGTAGTTTATTAGTTGGGGTAAAGAACTGTTTAACCTTTTAACGCTTCAGCACCGCTTATAATTTCCAGCAACTCGTTTGTAATAGAGGCCTGACGTGCTTTGTTGTATTTCAGGTTGAGTTCCCTGAGCAATTCCTGAGCATTATCGGTTGCATTGTGCATGGCAGTCATACGGGCGCCCTGCTCAGAAGCATATGAGTCGAGTAATGCTTTATAAAGCTGTATTTTTAGTGTTTTTGGAATAAGTTCTTTTACGATTTCTTCTTTACTTGGTTCGAAGATATAGTCGTTTTGCTGCTCATGTTTTTCTTTCTTTTTCTCTTGTTCGGT
>CAZTAW010000285.1:0-4194 GCA_964611705.1 uncultured Bacteroidales bacterium | reverse complement strand
ATGGTATTGCCGGTTCTTACAACAATATGGGGCTTATACATGCCAGCAAGCATGAATTAGAGCAAGCACTTGAAAACTATTATCGGGCTTTGGAGATCAATAAAAAACATGGTTTTACCGATTATATGGCAGCAAATTTGAATAATATTGCATCCATATATAAAAAGAAAGAGGAGTACGAAAAGGCACTTGAATTTTATTACCAGGCCCTGCAATTGAATCTGGAAACCGAAAGAGAAGGCTCCCTTCCACTCAATTATAAAAATATCGGGTATATTCATCACAAGCAAGGCGATGAAAAACTCGCCAGGGAATGCTATTCAAAAGGAATTAAGTATGCAGAGAAACTTGGACAGAAAAATGACATGAGGGAGCTTTACAAGGAGTTTTCGCAATTATATGAGGACATTGGCGCTCATAAGCAAGCTTTAGCGTATTACAAACTTTTTGAGGCCATAAAAGACTCTATCATGAATGAAGATAAAATTTCAACCATTGCCGAGATAGAAACCAAATATGAAACAGACAAAAAGGACAAAGAGAACAAGCTTTTGTTAGAAGAGGCAGCTAACAAAGAAAAAACCCAGTTTGTTCTGATTATCACCGGACTGCTGTTATTTGTCATTGCTGTTTTATTGTTCATCCTTTTTAAAATCAAAAGCAGATCGCTCAAAAAAAGCAGACAAATTGCCGAAAAAGAAGTATTGTTGCGGGATTTGGAAAACAGGTCCAGGAAAAAAGAAAAGCAAAGACTCGAGGAATTGGTTTTTGCAGAGCAAAAGGTGAATACACTGCAGGAACAACGTCTTGACACCCTCAATCAACAAATGTCAATGGCTGCTATGCAAATACTAAACAAAACGGAACTCTTGAATGAAATAAAGAAAGTAATAGAACAAAAAGATTTTAAAGAAGTTAGCCATAAAAATGATTACAAAAAATTAGTAAGCCTTATTGAAAGCAATAAATCGCTCGACCATGACTGGGATCAGTTTAAAAAGCATTTTGAAAAAGTTCACAAAAGTTTCTTTAAAAAACTAAGTGAGGAATATCCCCAATTAACTGCAAACGATCACAAAGTATGTGCTTACTTAAAAATTGGTCTATCATCCAAAGAAATTGCCAGAATGCTGAATATTACCGAGCAGGCAGTGAGTAAAAGCAGACATCGTTTAAGAAAGAAACTTCAGTTAAAAGTGTCTGAAAACCTGGATGAATTTATCAGCAGATTTTAGTTTGTCAGGGTAAATTATTACAACAATTTAATAAATAAATACAGCTAACTCAAAAACACTTTCCCCATATAACACTGTTTTTAAACTACTTATACTCATAACCCTTCAAACAAACAATATAAGTAACATATTTTTTTCTGGTAAAAATTTCCCCAATTGTCCGGGTATTGTCCGGTCATAAAATTTGAAAAACCCTATGTACAGATCATAAGTTTGATATCGTGATTTTCAATCAAAAAAAATGATCAAAACAATGGAGATAATAATTTCAGGAAAAGCCAAAGCCCATGGCCTGGCGATCCGTGCGATGAAAGAAGCGCATCAACATCAGATAACAGGAAGTGCCAGGTATATCAATGATGATAAGATGATCATTTATGCCGAAGGAAAAGAAGATCAACTGGATAGTTTTTTGAGTTGGTGCGGCCGCTTAAAACTGGAGGAAGAAATCAGGGAATTGTGTATTAGGGATTCCCTGACAAGAAAGTATACCGAATTCGATATTTACCTTAAATAATATAGTTATGAAAAATCAAACAATCTTAGTTTTAATTATCATGATGCTCTGCATCAATGTAAACTCTCAAAACGTGGCCATCACCGATGATGGCAGCTACACAGCAAATGCCTCGGCCATGCTGGATGTAAAATCTACCACCAAAGGTTTGTTGATCCCCAGGCTTACTGAAGCACAAAAGGGGTCGGTCTTTGTTCCGGCTACCGGATTAATAATTTTCCAGACCGATGGGGATGCCGGGTTTTATTATAATTCAGGCACTTCTTTTAGCCCTTCCTGGAAAAAGCTTATTACGGGCAGTATGGTAGACGATAATCTCTTTATTGGAGATAATGCCGGTTTTAATAATACTTTTGGCAATTACAATACCTTCGTTGGAACGTCAAGTGGAGAATCGGCTACGGCATCTTACCGTAATACTTACCTGGGCTATCAAAGTGGTGCGGATAATACCAACGGTGAAAATAACACCCAGGTAGGTTACCAGGCAGGATGCAACAATGACGGTGGTGATAACAATGTAATAATTGGACGATCAGCAGGATATAATAATACCGCCGGGTCATCGAATGTGTTCATCGGTAATCAGGCAGGCTATAGCGAAACCGGCTCCGACAAACTTTATATTGACAACAGCAATACTTCAACTCCTTTGATTTATGGTGAGTTTGACAATGACCTCCTGGTGGTTAACGGACAACTCAAAATTACAGGTGGAACACCAGGTGCTGGCAAAGTACTCACTTCCGACGGTGATGGACTGGCTTCCTGGGCATCTTCGGGCGGTGGCGGTGCCATCAACGACCTCACCGATGGAATTTCCGATGGCACAAGCGTTTTCCTGGGCCTTGATGCCGGACTGGCAGATGACGGCAACAACTACAATACAGGATTAGGGATTAAATCAATCTATTCTACAACGAGTGGGCAATCAAACATAGCTCTTGGCCACCAGGCAATGTACTATAATACATCAGGAAGCAATAATACGGCTGTGGGTTCACAGGCGCTTCTTTATAATAAAATCAACAACCGTTCCACTGCAATTGGCCAAAAAGCCATGTATTATGCAGATAATCGTACCGCAGATCCACAAATCACCTACAATACGGCCATTGGCTTTGAAGCATTAAAAGGTAGTTCAACTCCTATTGATAACACGGGAATAAATAATACGGTTGTTGGCGATCAGGCCATGTACAGCAATACCAGCGGACATGAAAATACTGCCGTTGGTGTGCAGGCTATGTATTTAAACGCGACTGGTTATGGGAACACATCCAGCGGGTATCAAAGCATGTACACAAATAATGACGGCAGCTTCAATACTGCTACCGGTTTTCAGGCCATGAATAAAAATGAATCGGGTCATTATAATTCAGCACATGGTTACCTGTCGCTTTACAACAATACCAGCGGTACGGAAAATACCGCACAGGGATACTGGTCTTTATTTGATAACACTACGGGAACAGCTAATACAGCAATAGGACATGGGGCTATGAAGAAAACAACAACGGGAAGTAAGTCCGTTGCAGTTGGTTACAATGCCTTATATACACAAACAGGAAATGAAACCGATAATGATCTGTTAAATGTTGCTATTGGCTACGAAGCGCTTTACACAAATAATCCCACCAATAGTGTTAATGGCAGGTATAATATCGGTATTGGCCACCAGGCATTAAAGGGTAATACTACAGGAACAGCTAATACTGCCGTTGGTTGTTTTGCAATGTATACCAATACTACAGGTGAAAAAAACGCTTCCCTTGGAAATGGAGCCATGTACTATAACGAAAGCGGAAGTCGCAACGTTGCTTTGGGATATCATACCGTGTATAAAAACACTGTCGGTAATGATAACACCGCTGTTGGCTATAATGCTCTGGAATATAATGTAGCTAATAGTCGCAGCACTGCAATTGGGAGTTATGCAATGGAGTTGGCTGACGACCAATCTTTAGGAAGAGAAACTTATAACACGGCTGTGGGTTATAAAGCATTACAAGGATCTTATGATCCTGGTGCTAATAGAGGAAGAGGCAATACCGCTGTCGGTGACCAGGCCATGCAGGTTAATTCTTCTGGTTCATATAATGTTGCTGTGGGATATAATGCTTTAATAGCTAACAAAGGTGGCTACGAAAACGTGGCTGTTGGTACAAGTGCTTTATCTTCAACTGTAAATAACAGGCAATGCAGTGCACTTGGATATAATGCCCTTGTTAATTCTACCGGAGATGATAATACTGCTGTTGGATTTTGGGCTGGTTCCCATATAGAAACCGGAACCCAGAATACATTTATTGGTAGTACTTCCAACACAAATGGCTCCACCGACCTTGTTAATTCAACTGCTATTGGTTATGGCGCCTCTGTAAACACAAGCAATAAAGTAGTCATCGGAAACTCCAGTGTTACCACTATCGGCGGCTATGC
>CAZTAW010000284.1:0-4245 GCA_964611705.1 uncultured Bacteroidales bacterium | reverse complement strand
ACAAACGAGACAATTTTGTGTCAATAGCTTCTTTTTCCAATTCTTTTGTCAGCTTTACTTTTTGTTGTCTTGGAAGCTGCTTAACCATAGAAAGGATTTGCTCAAACGTAATATCTATTTTCAATGCTGTTTTCATATTTCAAGCTATTTTAATTGATTTTCAAATTTACAAAATTATCATTGAAGAATCCAATTTTCTTAGCCTGCATTATTCAAAAATAGCTTAATGTACTAAAATAATGCAGCTTAATCCCGACTTAGAAAAGCTTGTAATTTGAAAACGAAGTGAATCAATCCCGATAATTTCGGGATAGCTTTTCTTAGTCGTCAGGATAATTCAGCGTTTCACCTTATAGGTTTATGATATTAGAAAGGGGAAACTAAAAAAATCACCCAGGAGTGGTGTTGTGCCACACAGTCTTAAATTTTACGACATTATAACCCTATAACCAAACAACCTTATACCTTGCATCTTATAACAATTGCCATTCAAATCATATACATAAACAGGTATGCGATTTAAAAAAACTGTTTTGCAAACAACAGAAAAATTCATAGTTTAGCGATGCCTTTTGGATAAGTATACTGAATCTTACACAGAATGCAAAGCATTTTTCTGTTAGTTTCAGTTATACCGATGTGAGCAGAATATCAATCATTGCAAACCTGTTCCGAATCGGTATAATAATTGTTGGAAGCTATGAAATTCGGAAATGTTTCAAAATACTTTAAAAGACAGAAAACAGAAAACTTTTTGTTAAGCCCTTTGTTTCTGGCATTGATCATTTCTGCTGTCATCGTGCTGGCAATTCCATCCATAAAAAAATATAAACTTGAAGTTGTCAGAAAATATAAAATTATAAAAAGCGGAGGGGTATCCTTTTATGAAGATCTGGATTCGGATGGGAAGAGTGAATATTTAGTGTCTTTTTCTAATGGAATTGGAGAACACTCACTTAGAATAACGACACATGATAATCGCTTAATTGATACCTGGAACTTTTATAAATTGTATCCTCCGCGTAGTATTTCATTCCCTGTTTATAGTGGAGATTATAATGATGATGGATTTAAAGAAATTTATGCTATTAGCTGGATTAACGATAGTATTTTTCTGGATATCGTTACACCCTTAAAAAAGAATGGCATTAAAAGAAAGAATATATTTCTGGACACCCTGGCATCATACAATCAAAGTGCTGATTTTAGGGCCAATATGGATCAATTGAAGGATGTTAACAATGATGGGTTTAAAGAATTGCTGTTAAGTCTGTCTGCCGGTTATTCACTTCACCCCAGAAGAGCATACATGTACGATATTAAGAATGATAACCTTTCAATATCCCCTCTGAGCGGAGTAACATTGATTAAATTCAAAATAATAGATATTGATAATGACGGAACATATGAGATATTAGGTAGTACTTCAACCACAGGGAATATAAAACCTGAAATGAACATTCCTTATCCGGATAGCAGTTCTTGGTTGATGGTGTTAAATGATCAACTCGAATTTAAGTTTAAACCCATTGAATTTCCTGTATACCCGTCAAGTATTAGCACCCGTCCGATAATAGTGGAGGAGGATACACTGATATTTGCATGTTTTAAAAATACCGGGGTTATGCCTGTTGAACAACAATTGATGTTGGTTAGTCCCGACGGAGAAATCATTAAAAAACAAAAATTAGAAAGTGATAAAATATCTTATCCATCACTTCTTGAAGCTTTTTGCAATATCAATGATCCGGTTTATATTCATGATGAAGAAGATAATGAGATATATGAAGTTAATCCGGATTTGAGCCTTAAATACAAAACACGATTAGGAATGATTATCAAAAACCTGGAAATAAATAAGGATAGCAAGCCTGTAAACATAGTGATTGATCATGAGTCGTATACACTGGTAATTGCCGATGAGGACTTTAAAAATACAGTATCAATGGATATTGTTAGTAATGAATTGGAACCTTTTAATATAAGCGTTATTAAAAAGAAAAGAAAAGCCAATCAATTGTATATGCAATGCGGTTCTCAATGCTTTATACTTGATTATTATATAAACCCCTGGTATCGGTTTTCATTTATAATTTATTTTGTAATATTTTTAGCGATATGGTTTTTTATTTTTATAATCCGCAGGCTTTATCGAAATCAGTTGTTGAAACAGCATGCGATTGCTCATAAAATTTCAGAATTGCAGTTAAACTCCGTTAATAACCAAATTAACCCTCATTTTATTTTTAATGCCATGAATTCTATCACTTCTGCCATTTACAAAGAAAACAAAGAGGAAGCTTATAGTTTTGGCACAAAGTTCTCAAACCTCATGCGGGAAGCCTTGATGAGTTCCGACAAGATATCCCGTTCACTTGAAAAAGAAATTGAATTTGTCAGCAACTATCTCGAACTGGAAAAATTCAGATTTAAAGGAACTTTCGATTACACGATAAAAATTGATCAGAAAGTTAATATGCTGGCAGAAGTCCCAAAAATGATCATACAGACTTTTGCTGAAAATGCTGTGAAGCATGGTTTGAGACAAAAGGAGAAGGATGGATTGATTGAAGTAATTGTTAAAATGGGTGCAAATGAATTAATCATTGAAATAAAAGATAATGGCATTGGTCGCGGGGAAGCCAATAAAAAGAAAACCTCCGGAACCGGAAAGGGTTTAAAAATAATGGATCAGGTGCTGGAGCTTTATAAAGATTTGAAAGGTGTAACGATAGCTTATAAAATTGAAGATTTGAGTTCTGGCGGAATGGGTGTTTTGATAAGGATTCCTGGAGAGATAGCGTGAATCGTAAGTAGTGAATTGTGAATTGTAAAGGAAAATTAATAATTTTGAAGAAAAGTTGTTAGAACGGAGTAAGTTATTAATAGTTAAACCAATAAAACAATTTTTTATGCAGCAATACAAGGCAATTATCGTGGATGACGAGCCAACTGCGCAGGAAATGCTGGAAGAGTTGTTAAAAGATTATCCTGATATTGCGGTTGTATCAAAAGAATCAAATGCTGAGGATGCAATTAATTCCATTAAAAAACATCAGCCTGATATTATTTTTCTGGATATAGAAATGCCCGGGAAGGATGGCCTCGAACTTGCCCATGAAATAAGAGATCACCAAATAGAAACCACAATTGTTTTTATTACTGCCTATAACCAGCATGCCATAGAAGCATTTAAGGTGGCTGCTTTTGATTATCTGCTGAAACCGATTGGAAAAGATGAGTTGGAAAAGACGATAAAAAGGTTCAAATCTCAGGCTTTTAAAATGAATCTGGCTGAAAAGCTAAGTAAGCTATCCCATTGCCTTGCGCCTGAAAAGATCAGGTTTAATACAAGGACAGGTTTTATTTTGGTTGACCCAAGAAGTATAGTCTATTGTAAAGCTGATGGTAATTATACATACCTATACCTTGATTCGGGCAACAGGGAACATATAACTCAACAAATTGGGAAAATTGAGGAACATCTCAACGAGAAATATTTTGTAAGGATAAACCGGTCTGTACTTATCAATAAGAATTATATATCTTCTTTTAATCGTGCTTCCCGTAAAGTTAAGCTAACCAATCTCCTTGAGGTAGTTGAGTTTAAGGTAAAACGGGAAGCGATGATTAAATTGTGTTAGTTTTGTCCGACATCCTATCCCTATATAAACTGGTGATCTCATTCTTTTAATGGATAAAAATGGCAAATCTATTTGTGTATTAAATGCATGAAAATACTCAGAAAAACCTTCTATCTTTATTGCATACTGTAATGCCAACCCACCATCAAACATGGTGGCATTACGAACATTTAGTTTTTTAGCGATTTGAGTTATTTCATAAAAACTTAGAACACCTCCTTTATTTGAAAGTATGAAAATTATCTTGCCATTTTCTTTCATTCCTGCAAGTGAACGATAATTTGCACAATACGAGTTATAATGCGGGTTATCTGATCTTTCAATATATTTAAAGACGGTTCCATTTTTCATAACTGAAGGATATGCTTGTGCAGCAGAAACTACTTTACCGGGAACTTCATTTAGCAAACTTGATGGTCCAAAATATACTTTATCGCCTTTAATAAAAAATAATCCTGTGTAATAATTACTTTTACGGTTATACAAATGTCCATTTTTAACTACCCAACCTTGAGGCTGAAAGTTTTTGTCAAAAAAATTTGCATTGATCGCAAAATTCAGCTCATTTGTATTTAATACTCTTTTTGCAGTTACTGGTTTA
>CAZTAW010000283.1:1243-4250 GCA_964611705.1 uncultured Bacteroidales bacterium | reverse complement strand
TCACTAAATACAATGGCTTCATCCATTGAGAAATCTTCAGGTAATGATTCGGCAACAAGGTCTTTTAAAAGTTTCTCCTGGTAAATTTCCGCTTCCCCGCTTTTGGCATCAACTTTCCAGATTTGTTTGATACCTTCATCGTTTTTCCTTTTCACAAGATAATATTGGTCGTCGAGCCATCCTTCTATTTCAGGCAACTCCTGTGTTTGTGCCAGAATACTGCTTGCAAACAATGTTGAAAGAACAAACAGAATGATTTTAAAGTGTTTTTTCATGGGTTTAAATTTTTATAAATTTTTCACAAAAATAGAAAGAATATTGGCCTGTGTGCGCATATTTGTCGAATGGTAAATACAACCATACATGTTACGGTTTTTCATAATACGGCTAAAAGGGTTTGATTCATGACTATACATAAATCAGAGTTAAATAAAAAAATGAGGAAATTTTATAAGTGAATTTATATCTTTGTTATATCTAAAAACGTTTAAATGAAACTGGTAACAAAAAAATATCCAATGAAAAAATTTATGATCTTACTATTTGCCTTTGGTTTTTTTGCTTTTTGCAACAATAATATCCAGGCACAACAATATGATAATCAAGAAAAAGAAACTCCTGAATGGGTTAAAATGATGAATGATCCCACGGTTAACTTTTACGAAGTTCAAAAAGCTTTCAATAATTATTTCAAAGACCGGGATAAAGGAAAAGGCACAGGCTGGAAACAATTCAAGCGCTGGGAATGGTTTATGGACCAAAGGGTATACCCGGGCGGAGAGCGTATCAATCCTGCTCAGGTCTGGAATGAAATGAAGAAGTTCAACAAGCAATATCCTCCTGAAAGAATTGCCGGCAGAAATTCATGGACATCTTTAGGCCCAACGGAATGGCAGGACATTACCGGTCACTGGAATCCCGGTATCGGCAGGATCAATGTTATAGCCCGTCATCCGAACGACTATAACACCATTTACATCGGAGCTCCTTCGGGTGGCGTCTGGAAAACAACCGATGAAGGAGACAACTGGACAGTACTGACAGATGACTTGCCGGTTATCGGCGTTTCAGGCCTTGCGATTGATCCTGATAATCCCGAAACCGTTTACATCGGAACCGGCGACAGGGATGCTTCGGATACATACAGCATTGGTGTTTTGAAATCTACTGATGGAGGCGATAACTGGGAAGAAACCGGCCTTAACTGGAATGTGCAGCAGTTCAGGACAGTGAATAAAATATTGATACATCCTGATAATACTGATATTGTTTATGCGGCCACTTCAAACGGATTGTATCGTTCTACAGATGCCGGAGATAACTGGGATTATTTGCTCTCAGGTGATATTGATGACATGGAATTCAAGCCCGGTGACCCGAATACGATCTATGCCATAACACAGCACTTTTTTAAATCAACCGATGGAGGTGATAACTTTACCGAAACAACTGATGTGCCCAATTCAAGTCGTGCCCAGGTTGCCGTTACTGAAGCCAACCCGGAATATGTATATTTCTTTTCCTCAAAAAATGGTATCTACAGATCAGAAAATAGCGGAGACTCATTCACCAAGAGATCAGATCAACCTAATCCCGGAAGGCAGGACTGGTATGATCTGGCAATGGCTGTTTCGCATGTAGACCCCGAGGAAGTGCATATTGCCGAAATCAATACATGGCGCTCCACCAATGGCGGCCAAACATGGACAAAGACTACCGAGTGGTACTGGGACAATGGAATCGGGTATACACATTGCGACATACACGAGCTTGTTTTCTACGGAAACACAATGTATGTCGGCAGCGACGGATTGATTTCAAAAACTACCGATGGTGGAAATAACTGGATCACTTTTACGGAAGGTATCAACATCAGACAGTTCTATCGAATAGGCGTGGCAAAAAATGATCCGTACAAAATTCTGGGTGGATCGCAGGACAACGGAACAAGTGTATACTCATACGATCACTGGCATGAATGGCTTGGCGCCGACGGCATGGAATGTATCGTTGATTATACTAACAGCGATATTGTTTACGGAACTTCCCAGAGGGGACACTTTTACAAATCTAACAACGGAGGAGACTTTGGAAACGTGAATATCACACAACCCGGTGAAGGTGCATGGATAACACCTTTTGTTATTCATCCAGAAGACCCTTTAACCCTGTATGTTGGATTGGAAAATGTAAGAAAATCTAATGACGGCATGCAAAGCTGGATGACCATTTCAACACTGCCCGGTGGTGATATCAATGCAATGGCCATTTCGGAATCCGATCCTGAATATCTTTACGTTTCAAAAGAAAGCGATCTTTACAGAACAACAAACGGGGGTGATACCTGGGTAGCCATTGATCAGTCATTGCCAGATCTTTACATAACCTATATCAGCGTGCATCCATCAGATCCGGAAAGGCTTGTGATCAGCTTTTCAGGATACGAAGACGGTGAAAAAGTTTATTATTCGGAAGATGCCGGTGAAACCTGGTCAAATATCTCCATGAACCTTCCGAATATTCCGGCTAACTGTGTTACTTTTTTCGATGACCTACATAACAACCCGATTTATACAGGATTGGATGTTGGGGTCTATTATTATGACAATAACCTTGACGAATGGGAATCCTATATGGAAGACCTGCCGAGTGTTATTGTAAATGAACTTGAGGTCAATTACCAGAATAACAAGATCAGAGCCGGAACATACGGCAGAGGACTTTGGGAAGCCGATATCAATACGGTAATGCCTATTGCAGAATTTGAAGCCGATAAAATCCTGATTCCGCCCGAGTGTCCGGTAAATTTCACAAATCTTTCTTCAGGACCACCTACCTCTTTCGAATGGCATTTTGAAGGAGGTACACCGGATACGTCAACTGTAAGGGACCCACAGGGGATCATTTTTGCCGAGACCGGTTCATTTAACGTCAGGCTTATTGTGACGAACAATGTAGGTGCCGATACCCTCATCAAAGAGGATTATATTGTTGTAAGCGATACGGT
>CAZTAW010000283.1:0-1233 GCA_964611705.1 uncultured Bacteroidales bacterium | reverse complement strand
CTGCGCCGGATTTTGTTTCCGACCGTCAGGCCATTTGTACCGATGGTACGGTTCAGTTTACCGATATGACCGATTACTGCCCGATAAGCTGGGAATGGTCGTTTGATCCCAATGACATAACATACCTGAATGGTACAAATGCTAATTCGCAAAACCCGGAAGTGCAGTTTGTAAGCGGGGATTATGATGTTACCTTAACCGTAACAAATAGCGTAGGTACCGAAGAAATAACCAAAGAAGAATTCATACATGCAGGTGGTGTTTCAATACCTTTCCTTGAAGATTTTGAGAGCGGGAACATGGAATCACTGGGCTGGACAATTGAAAACCCCGATCACCTGGTTACCTGGGGCATTGATTCGGTATTTAGCAAAGACGGACATATGTCTGCCTGGATGAACATTATTAATTATCCCAAATTTAACAAACGCGACAGGATGATCTCACCTGTACTTGATTTTACCGGTTATAGTGAAGTTTACCTGACTTTCGATCACGCATATGCGCTAAGGTATTTCCAAAGGGATTCATTGATTATTTATATCTCTGCGGATTGCGGTGAAAACTATACCCGGATATGGGAAGCCGGTCCTGACGGGGAAGGAAGCTTTGAAACCAGCCCGACCACAACGGATCCCTTTATTCCTGAAACCATCGAAGACTGGTGCGGTGCAGGATACGGCGCCCAATGTTTTGCTATTCCGCTGCTTGATTATGCAGGAATGAATAATATTCGCCTCGCTTTTGAATCATTTGCCGTGTATGGAAATAACATGTATGTGGATAATATTATGGTTGATTTTACTTATGATATTGATAAAAATACGGAAATGGATCAACATTTTACTGTTTATCCAAACCCTGCTGAGGATTTGTTTTATGTGATCAATCATGCTAATGTGGAAATTGATCAGATAAGCGTAAAGGATATTCAGGGAAAAACGGTTTTTGAAAAATACAATCAAAATGGTTTATTGAAGATCAATGCGAAGGGATTTTCCAAAGGTGCATATTTAGTGCATATCGTTTCAGGAGAAAAAACTATTGTTAAGAAATTAATGATTCATTAACAAGATTGAAAAGCTCCCAAAGAGTTTCGATTATTTTTTCTTTTTTGATGAGTGGTTTTGCATCCCTGCTTTTATACTGAATCTTACAAGAAATGCAATGCATTTTTTTGTTAGATGCAGTTATACCGATAGGAACATTAGCTCAATCATTGCAAACCTGTTC
>CAZTAW010000282.1:0-4253 GCA_964611705.1 uncultured Bacteroidales bacterium | reverse complement strand
AACAAACAAAATTCCCTTTACCGAATATTATGAATGGAATATCGAACCCGAAGATGCAGGAATGACAGAATCAACAAGTGAAATCGCTGAGGTAGAATGGAATGAAGATTACCTCGGTATGGCTTACATAAAGGTTCGTGCCGTAAATGATTGTGGTAATAGCCAGTGGTCTGAAGTTCTTGAAGTTACCCTTGACTATGCGGTTGATATTCCGGAAGAAGAAATTCAAACCGTAAGTATATATCCAAACCCGACAACAGGAAATGTTAACCTCGACTTCCCATCAAATGATAATGAAGAGGTTATAATTAACATCTTCAACAGCACGGGTACACTGATCTATCAGAAGTCTGTAAAAGCTGAAGGTACTCAAATCCATCATGAACTTAATATGGATAACCTTTCAAAAGGAATATACTTTGTTAAGATTGAGGGAACAGAAACAAATCACTTCTCTAAGATCATACTGAACTAAATCATAAAATACTTCAAAAAACCCCCGTGCCAGCAAAGTATGGGGGTTTTTTTATGCATTAAATTTTTATGATATTCTGTTTTATGTTGCAGCCCAATTTTTTACTTATTTTTGTTATAAAAAAACATGAAAAAAGTACACATATTAATCTCTTCGATTTTATGTCTTTATTGTTTTAACATCCCTTCTTTAGCTCAGGATATTACAGGAAAATATGTCCCCGGGGAAATGATCATACAACTCAATCCTGACATTAAAGGTGTTCAGGAAGATATCATTAAAAAAATTGAAAAAGATCTCATATCCATGCAGTTGCAGCATGCCCGGTTACTTTCAAAACGAATGGGGGTATGGCTTATATCCTACGTCAATAATAAAGCATCAGACATGGCGGCTCTTGCCAAGCTTAAGGCTCATCCTGCTATTGCTGAGGCTCAGTTTAACCATTATATAAGCCAGCGTGAAACCATTCCGAATGATGCCATCTTTTTTGAACAATGGGCACTTAAAAATACAGGTCAGCAAGGGGGTGTACCTGATGCAGATATTGATGCGACAGATGCCTGGGATATAAACCCGGGTGGCGTTACTGAAAACGGTGATACAGTTGTAGTTGCAATTATTGATGGAGGTTGCTTTCTGGAACATCCTGATCTTTTACTTTGGAAAAACCAGCATGAAATACCCGACAACGGTGTTGATGATGATAACAATGGATATATTGATGATTATGACGGATGGAATGCCTATATGCACTCAGGTAATGTCACAAACGATAGTCATGGAACTCATGTATGCGGAATAGCAGGAGCCAGAGGAAATAACGGCATTGGAGTTTCAGGTGTTAACTGGCATGCAAAAATACTACCTGTTTGTGGTTCTTCTACCACAGAATCTGTTGTTGTTGAAGCATATGGTTATGTTCTTGAGCTGCGTGCCACTTACAATGAATCCAATGCGGATTCCGGGGCCTTTATTATATCATCCAATGCTTCTTTTGGTGTCAATTTCGGCAACCCTGAAGATTACCCTATCTGGGGAGCGATGTATGATTCATTGGGAATGGAAGGCATTATAAGCGCTGCCGCTACAATGAATATCAGTCGCGATGTTGATGTGGTTGGAGATGTTCCCACAGCTTTCAGCAGTGAGTTTCTAATTTCTGTTACCAATACAAACCGCTACGATGAAAAAAGGTCTTCAGCAGCCTATGGTGATACCACGATTGATCTGGGAGCACCCGGTACAAACATCATGAGCACCCGCTATGATGGAAGTTACATAACCAAAACAGGCACATCAATGGCATCCCCTCACGTAGCCGGAGCTGTTGCTTATTTGTTAAGCGCAGCAGACCACAACTTTTTAAATAACTATAAAAATGATCCTGAAACCTATTGCCTGAAACTCAAACAATATATCCTCGATGGTGTAGATACACTGCCGGGATTTGATACCCTGACTGTATCAGGTGGCAGGCTCAACCTTTATAAATCCCTGATGATTTTACAAGATCCTCCTGAAATGGATTTAGACCCTGAGTTTCTATCAGCATCCTTGTACAATGATCAAAAAGATAGTGCAAATCTTGAAATCACCAATAGCGGTGGTCATACACTGAAATATTCCATTAACGAAAATGCATTACCGGAATGGCTTTCCTTAAGCAAAGCCTCTGGTAATCTACAGTCTGATGAATCGGAAATAATAAAAGTATTTTTTGAACCTCATAATTTATCCGCGGCAACTTATAATTACGACTTGCCAATACTTTACAATCATTACAATCATGACACAGTAGCTGTTGAGTTACAAGTACTTTCCTACCCGGGCATTAATGAATCAATTAATCAGGATCTTGGTTTGGAAATATATCCCAATCCCTTCAGGGAAAACATAGTACTCCGCTTGAATCTTAAACAGGCAGAAAACCTGAAAATTTCATTATTCAACGCTAATGGCAAAAAAATTGAAACAATTGCTAATAAAAGGTTTCAAACTGGAGATCATAAACTTGTTCTCAACTTAGAAATCAAAAAGGGAATTTATTACCTGGTAATTAAAAAACAATCACACAGCCTCGTTAAGAAAATTATTCGACTCTGATTGCCATCACTAAATTATTCACAAACAGATTGATTATCCTGTTTCGGTATTTTCAATTATTTTTGCAGGCACTTTGATACGAAAATTACTACTTCTCTGTTATTAATCAAAAACTAAAGTGATGATGAAGAAAGGATTTATATTGGCTTTCATTTTGTTGTTGATTTCAAATTCTCATGTATGCTTTGCACAGGAAAATAAAACATCTGAAGATTCCATCGTTAGTCAAGACTTTCATGAGAACGAAAAAATCGTTGCCACACTCGACAGTCTTGTTAAGATCAAATACTTCACGGATATAACTTTTACAACAGACACATCCGTTTTGAACATTTACGGTTTTGCACCGGACTCTGTCCCAGTTTATCCTGATTCCATTTACAAGTCCAGGATCAACGATTTAAATATGACCACTCCTATTGAGCTGACTTTTAATAAAACTGTGAAGAGCTATATCGAATTATATGCTGTTAGAAAAAGGGAACTCACTTCCCGCATGCTGGGCCTGGCAGAATTGTATTTTCCACTCTTCGAAGAGCAGCTCGACCGCCTTGGACTTCCACTTGAGTTGAAATATCTTGCCATTGTAGAGTCGGCACTAAATCCAAAAGCCGGGTCCAGAGCCGGTGCCAAAGGGCTTTGGCAATTTATGTACCGTACGGGTAAAGTATACGATCTTAACGTTACTACCCTTATTGACGAACGTTTCGATCCCATGAAATCAACAATTGCTGCCTGTAAACACCTTCAGGATCTTTATGACATCTATCAGAACTGGTCCCTGGTAATGGCAGCCTATAACTCCGGTGCCGGTAACGTAAACAAAGCCATCAGGCGTTCGGGAAAAGTAAATAACTATTGGGCGATATGGCCATATCTCCCCCGCGAAACAAGGGGTTATGTACCAGCCTTTATCGCTGTGATGTATGTGATGAATCATGCCGCTGAACATAATCTTTATCCCTTGCATCCGGGGCATCTTTTTACAGAAAACGATACCGTCATGGTCTCGCAACCGCTTGCATTTGAACAGGTCTCAGAGATGCTCAATATACCCATGGAGGACATTGAATTTCTGAACCCCCAATATAAAGTTAGAATTATCCCTGCAAGAAATAGTGAGAAATACAATCTACGACTTCCAATCGCATTTGTTGGAGAATTTATTGATCATGAAACGGAACTCTATAACTACAAATCAAGTAAGGGGATTGAAAGGGAAAAGCTTCTTGCGGAAATAGAAAAAGCCAAAAGCAGAAAAGTTCATTATGTTAAATCGGGTGAAAATCTGGGATATATTGCCCAGCGTTACCATTGTTATGTAAGCCAGATTAAAAGATGGAATAACCTGAGAAGCAACACAATACACCCGGGTCAGAAACTGATCATCTACAGTCCTTTCGACAGCAGATATAAAGCTACTTATTCTTCATACAAACGTTCGGGGACCAAATCATACCATACCGTTCGACATGGGGAAAATCTCGGGTTGATCGCACAAAAATACAGTTGCACTGTAACTGATTTGAAAGAATGGAACAACCTGCGGGGCAATACAATCTATCCGAACCAAAAACTCATTGTTTATAAACCCGAAAACACAGCCCAGGTGGAAAAAGACGGTAAATATATTTACCACACCGTGCGCAAAGGAGATACACTCTGGGATATT
>CAZTAW010000281.1:0-4276 GCA_964611705.1 uncultured Bacteroidales bacterium | reverse complement strand
TATACCGATTGGAGCATAAGATCAATTATTGCAAACCTGTTCCGAATCGGTATAATTTGTTTTTCAGTAGCTAAACTAATAATAGAACACGGATAATACGGAGGAATACCTATAACCGAAAGAGGGGTCGGCTGACTTAGTACGATATAAATATTGATGGTATCGGGTGTAACATATTCATAGGTAGGATTTGTATTTACACCAATTTCACCTGTATGGAACATCAAATTATAGGTATCATCAAAAACAATGGCAACAGCATTGGCTTGTCCGTTTTCAAGGCCCTTCTCATTAAAATCATGATCGCACCAGCCTTCCTGCCGGTGTAAATCTTCAAAACCAAGTAATACGCGTTCCATTCCTATGTCATTCAGGAAAACACTATGCTGCCGAAATTCAGGATTATTTTCAGGATTAAAGTCCTGTGAGATATTCAAATTATTGGCGCAGGCCATTATTGCATTTTCAGAAGCAATTGCTCTGGGTAAAAGCCTGAACCTGGATCGGGAAAAATTATTTGACATATTAATTGGCGGGCCATTGAGTGCACCTTTTGTTGGCATGAAAGAAGAAGATTTCAGAAAAAGTGAATACAGCCCTGAGTTTCCGCTCAAATGGATGCACAAGGATTTAAATCTGACTTTCTGGAGCGCTTATGAAAACAACTGTGTTTTACCTTTATTAAATACATTCTTTACTAAAAGCCTGTAAATTCTTAAAAACAAATTCGGAATTGATTTCTTGTATATAATATTCTTCACCAACGAAAACCGTTACCATACCCAGATGTATTCCAAATTCCATATCCGAAGGGGAATCGCCAACCATAATTGATTTATCGAAATCAATCTCAGGAAAATCTTTTTGCGCTTGTAATGCCATACCCGGCATGGGTTTCCGGCATTCAGGATTGTTTTCTTTTAGTTCGGGACAATAATAAATGGCATCAATGCAACCACCGGCTTCTTCTATTTCGGTTATCATTTTCGAATGAATTTCTTTAAGATCATCCTCAGTCATTAACCCCTTCCCTACTCCCTGTTGGTTGCTAACAATGATGATACGACCAAACATTTTTGATAGCTTGTTTATAGCTTCTTTCACCCCCGGAAGAAATTCAAACTCTTCCCAAATTTTCACATAATCATCCACCAGGCGTTTGTTGATCACGCCATCCCTGTCGAGAAACAAAGTCCAGCTTTGATCAATAGGGTAATGACTTAAATTCTTGCTGCGCTCTTGCATAATCCTCCGGTATTCCAATATCCAAAAAATAAGAAAAACACCTGATTCCGTATAAAGTGTATTGTTGGTAATATTTCTCAAAGAAATCCTTTTCAATCGAGAATTTCTCAGGCCAGTCGAAATCCAGAAAAAAATCCTTCCTGATATAATAAACACCGCCATTGATATATCCTTCACCGGATTTTTGCCCTCTCTCAGTAAATCCGGTAATCCTGAAATCTTCATCCAGCTCAACCGTTCCATATCGCGAAACATCATCAATAAACCTGAGGACCAGGCAGACATCGGTTACCTTGATTCGCCTGAAATCGAATAATCTTTTAAGGTTTACCTCAAAAAATGTATCGCCGTTAAATACAAAAGCTGCATACTTGTTTATTTTCTCAAATGCCTTTCTGATGCCACCTCCTGTGCCCAGTGGTTCCTCTTCAACCGCATAATCAATAGCGATAGATTGAAACTGATCACTGAAATAATCCCTGATCACTTCATTCTTGTAACCCACGGACAAAACAACATGATCAATCCCCCAGCTTTGCAAGTAGTTCAACTGGTATTCCAGGAAAGGCCTGCCGTTGATCAATGCCATTGATTTAGGCACATCACTTACCACTTCGCGTAAGCGCGTTCCCAATCCCCCGGCAAGTACGATAGCTTCTGAGATCACTTCCTGGGAAATATTTTTGATTCGATCAGTTCACAAATAATATGCCCTATCGTGATATGGGCTTCTTGTATACGTGGTGTATCCTTTGAAGGAACATTGATCACGTAATCGGCTTTATCTTTCATTTTCCCACCGGTTTCGCCGGTAAGCGCAACGTTGATCATACCCAGCTCATTGGCCACTTCAAATGCCCTGATGACATTACCTGAGTTACCTGAAGTAGATAACCCGATCAGCACATCACCTCTCCTACCTTTGGCTCTGACCAGCCTTGAAAAGATTTCATCATAAGAATAATCGTTTGCAACGGCTGTCAGATAAGAAGTATTCACATGAAGCGCTTCGGCAAATAGCGGTTCACGGTCGTAATAAAAACGCCCGGACAACTCTGCTGCCAGATGTTGCGCATCAGCAGCGCTGCCTCCATTACCGCAAAAAAGCACTTTTCCGCCTGCCTGCAAAGTCTCCGTGCAAACATCAGCCACTTTTTGAGTAGTGTTTAACAACTCCTTATTTTCAAGGACAGACTGTTTTAGTTTAATACTATCGTTTAATGATTCTTCTATTCTCATATTAAAACTTGTTCCAGTGTATTATTTCATCCATTGATTTTCTTTTCTCATGTAAGTCAATCGGAGAATCATCAGGATACCCCAACGGCAAATAAACAACAGGCTCAATATGCTCAGGCAGTTGCAATATTTCTTTGCATTTTTGTACATCGAAATTACAAACCCAGCATGTACCCAAGCTGAGTTCAGCAGCCTGTAGTGTAATATGGTCTGTTGTAATCCCAGCATCAATATCAGCATGATCTTTCCCGTCTTTTCTTTTCCATGATTCGGAATGATCCGTACAAATGATCAGGATTACAGGGGCGGTTTTGATCCAGCCTCTTTTGTAAGTTTCCTGAATTTTTTCAAGCAATGGGTTTTCATCAATTACAAGAAAATGCCAGGGCTGGAAATTAACCGCGGAAGGAGCTATTCTGCCAGCTTCCAGTATCTTTTCTATCAATTCCCTGTCAACTTTTTTGTCTTTGTATTTCCTGCTTGAATAACGCTTTTTTGCAAGTTCTAAAAATGTCATAATGTAATATTTTTTTCAAAAATAATAAACCTAATCATACAAACTCAAAAATTCATAAGAATTGCCCGTCCAGTTAAGGAACCTGACAAAATCTTCAAAGGGCATATCAACGGTTGCGGTATTAATATTGGGATGAAAGGATATTCTTTCAGCTTTTTTCAGGTTCTCATCAAGAAAAACATGTACATGGTTTTCATTATCATTGATCAACCCAAAAGGAGTAACCGAACCGGGTGTGAGCCCCAGCCATTTTTTCAGTCTTTTTCCCGAAGCAAAGGTCAACTTCCCTTGTTTTAATCTTTGTTCAAGGTCTCTGATAGCCAGATTGTGTTTATGGTCTATGATCACCAGGTAATGCCTGTTTCCCTTATGATTTCTGAAGAAAATATTTTTGCAATGCTGCGCATCTATGTTTTTCCAGTGCTGCAATCCTTCTTCTATGGTCGGGATGGGTGGATGGGTGAAGTGACGGTAATCCACTTTCAATTCTTCCAATACTTTAATTACTTGCTTCTCCTTATCAATCATAAATTTGCAAATTCCAAAATTCAAATTACAAATAACAAATAAATCTCAAATCTCAATTTCGAATAATCAGAACCGCTGTTTTTTTTGAAATGCCTGGAATTTAGAATTCTGATCATTGTAATTTATCCGTCTTAGGTCGGACAAGTTTTGCCATTTGGTGCTTAAGTTAATCATTTTCCAGAACACTAACAATTATCCTTCTCTCCTTTCTCGGCCCGTCGAATTCACACACAAAGATATTCTGCCAGGTTGACAAGCCCATTTTTCCGTCAATAATAGGGATGGTTTCACTTGGGCCGACAATACCTGCTTTAAGGTGGGCATCGCCATTACCATCCTGTTTGTCGTGTTGCCAGACTCCGGAAGGGATCAGTTTCTTCAAAAGATTAATAACATCCGTTTGTACGGATTCATCCCAGTTTTCCTGTATCATGATGGCAGCCGTGGCGCCTTGCACATAAACATTTACCATACCTGATTGGATGCTGCTATTTGCAACTACCTTTTCTACCTGAGCGGTAATGTCATATAAACCATTATGGCTGTTTGTTGAGATTTGAATTGTTTGTTGCATGTGACAAAGGTATGGTTTTCCATGTAAAAACAACTATTTGCAACAGTTAAGAATTATTAACCTGAACATGGAAACATCATTCAGAAAAGTTCGGTTAACATGTAAATTTGAAAAGAATTCCAGCAGTGAACCTGCTGCAATCAAATGAGATCGCGGGCGTTTCCAATAAAAAA
>CAZTAW010000280.1:0-4305 GCA_964611705.1 uncultured Bacteroidales bacterium | reverse complement strand
CAACCAGAAAGTTGTAGTGTATGGCCCGCCAAGGAAAAGATTGGCAGCATCTATCTGCACCTGTGTGGATGCCAGGAATCCCATAAACATATGGATGATGAGAAAAAGTTCTGCACCAATGATGATAAGGTCAATCTTTGCCATTTGCTTCCTCTCAAAATGATCTTTGCTGATCAAAACGATGGCTGCTGCCCCGGCTGAAAGGCCTGATGCCAGAAATAGCGGCCCGAGTATGGATGTGTTCCATAAGGGCCTGGCATTGAAAGCCGAAAACAGAATCCCTGTGTAAACGCCGAGGATCAGTGAGAAGATCAAAAGTATCCAGGAGATGGTAATGATATTCCTTCTGAAAAATGCTTCTGTATTTTTTATCCACGAATACCGCCAGTCCCATTTGGGAAAAACCTCGCGGATGTTTATTGCCGTCCAGACGAATGATAATGGTGTTACCACCATAAGCGTCCAGGCTCCCCACGACATAGGAGATTCCAGGCGGATGGTGGTATAAAGCTGCCAGAAATACAGCTTATGCTTCAAATCCCAGAATAAAGCGATCAGCCCAAGCACCAATGCGATGGGAGTTATCAAAGGAGCTATTTTTACTGCAGTCGGGTATTTGTCTGTCTTCCCCTGTATGGTATAAAAAGCTGCAAAAAACAGTATGCCTGCTGCAAGTCCTCCAAGAAATAAGTACAAAGGGATTTGCCAGTGCCATATATTGAGATGGGGGTCAATATAGGGATTCATCCTTCCGCTTGTAATCAATTCTTCTTTCATGGCTTTATCTTCATGATTAAATTAAATAATATACATGAGGTTTTGTTCCTGCTTCCGGGATAAGGGTTTTCCACTTGCGTTTTTTCAATACCTGCGAAAAATCACTGTTGGGATCATCCAGATCACCGAAATACATGCATTTAGTCGGGCAAACTGCAACGCAGGCAGGGTCCTCACCTTTTTTAACCCGGTTATCCAAACAGAATGTGCATTTATCCACATAACCTTTGGGGTGTGAATAGCGTGCGTCGTACGGACATGATGCAATACATGCTCCACAACCAATACATTTGTTATGTGTAACCAACACGGTACCCCCATTTTCATAATGACTTGCAGCTGTCGGGCAGCAGCGTATGCAAGGAGCATTTTCGCAATGGTTGCATCTTTCCGATCTTAGCTCAATTTCCAATTGAGGGTAGGTGCCGTCAGTCACTTCCACGATCCAGTCGCGGCAATATCCGATAGGAACATCATTTTCTGTCTGGCAAGCTACTACACAGTCGCTGCATCCCACGCATTTTTTTGTATCTATTGCCATTGCGTACCTCATGATTTAACCTCCTCTGCAATTGGTTTTTCTGTTAAGAATGTCACAAAATTGCCGCGCATTCCGGTGCCTCCCATCACGGGGTCTATCATCACATTGGTGATCAGCTCCGAGTCGCTTGCTCCTTTACTATAAGCTCTGCTTAGTTTCTTGTTCGAATGTCCAAAACCATGCACAATGTAAACCGAATCCCAGCGAATGCGCTCTGTTGCACGCACTTTTACAGGGAATTCGGAAACCACACCATCCTGGTTTTGCAGGTAGATATCCTGACCGTTTTTCAATCCCCAAATCTTAGTTACCTTCGGATTGATCCAAACGGAGTTTTCCGCCATCAGGTCAACCAGATTAGGATTATTAATGGTACGGCTAAAAGTATGCATGGGAGCACGGCCATAGATCAACCTGTAATAGCCTTTCGGTGGTTCCGGATGTGGTGTGTATTTGGGTATTGGGTCAAATCCTTCATTTTCCATGTCGGTTGAATACAGTTCAATCTTTCCTGAATTGGTATTGAAAACAAAATCCTGGTTATCCCAAAAATACAGATCGTCGTATGTCCTTGGAAATTTTTTCACACCTATGCGTTTCATTTCTTCCAGCGAAGAACCTATCTGTTTAAGTTGCCAATCGAGTAATTCTTCAATATTGTTCCAGGCAAAATATTCATCCAGCCCAAGTTTGGCAGCTAGTTTTTTGGCCATCCACCAGGCTGGTTTTGTATTGTATTTCGGTTTTGCCGCTGGCATACGCAAAGCGATATTGGGTTCACGATGCGGATTGGTCCGCAACATGTCATAGCGTTCAAGATAGGTGCATTCAGGCAGGATCACATCGGCATAACCGGTGATTTCCATAGGCATGGTATCAATGGCTACAAGCAAATCGAGATTTTGTATGGCTTCCATGGTTTGCTTGCGGTTAGGCAGCGTTTTGATCAGGTTGGTGCCATAAACCAACCATCCTTTGAAAGAACAATCACGTGCAGTGTTTGGAATGCTTGCTTCACAGATGCCTGTTGAAAGCACTTCATTTGCCAGCTTATATTTACCGGGAAATGCTTCCCGCCAGGTACGCCTGGGTTTTGGGAATGGAGGGTGCGGATAATCAGGCAAATTAACCCTCTCAGGATAATAAAAACCACCCCTTCTTCCCCAGGAACCCAGTATGGCATTCAGAATGGCAATGGCCCGGCTGCGCTGGGTGTCGTCTCCGTACCAGGTAACATGTCTGCCGGGATGCACGATCACAGCCGGGGCAGCATCGTGCATGGCTTTGGCCGTATCGTAGATCATGTCCGGTTTAAGGCCGGTTATGCCATAAACCCATTCAGGGGTGTAAGGTTTAACGGTTTCTTTTAATACATCAAAACCATAGGTGTATTTTTCAACATAATCTTTATCGTACCATTCATTTTGAATGATAATGTTTATCCATGTTAGCAGCAAGGCTAAATCTGTTGAGGGCCTGATAGGAAGCCAGTATTTTGACTTGCTGGCTGCAATGGAATACCTTGGATCAACGGTAATTATGATTGCCCCTTTATCAATGGCATCCGACATCTCCTGTACCTGCCCGTTGTGCATGTTCTCTCCCAAATGCGAACCGATCAGTACCAGGCATTTTGTATCCCTTATATCTGTTCTTTCGGGAGAAAGAACAAGTTCACCGAAAGTGGCCAGAAAACCAACCTCGCGTGGTCCGCGACATTGTGCAAAGGAAGGCGCTGCAATATTGGTTGAGCCAAATGCTTTCAGCAGGGTGCTGAAAAATTTACCCCCCGAGCCATGGGTGAATAAAGCAATGCATTCAGGTCCATGTTCGGCAGCGATCTTTTTCATTTTTTCAGCAATATAGTCAAAGGCTTCATCCCAGCTTGCCTCACGAAAAGTTTGCCGGCCCCTTTCTTTTGTGCGAATCAATGGATTTCTCAACCTGTCCTTGTCGTTATACATGCCGACACCACCGGTTCCGCGTGGACAAAATCTCCCGTTACAATGCGGATCGTTATCATTACCCGTAACTTTCCGGATTTCTCCTTTTTCATTTTTATAGGCCCAGCCGGCGCATTTCCAAAAACAAAGTTCGCAATAGGTGGGTGTTCTGAGTGGTTCATTTGCCCTGCCATCGAACACATCATGCAGTATTCCTTTCGACCAGGAGAAGGTGTTTGCTGCCAGCGCCAATCCACCGGCGGCGAAAGATGTTATTTTTATAAATTCTCTTCTGTTGCTCATTTGATCTTTTTATTCTGATAGCTTTTAAATCATATAGATGCCTTGTTTTTCAGTAGATGGTGATTGTTTCTATAAACCGACATATATACATAACTACATATAATGATGATACAAAATTAACGAGAAAAATGGAATCATAATATGGCGTTGCGTACTTTTTGAGGTGGGAGTTTTAGTAGTTGATATACAGGTAAATACGTGTTTGTAAAAGAATGGGATATATGTTATAAGATGTACATCATATTGAAAAACAGTGTTGTATATTTTTTATTTAGAAGCAGTATAAATTTTGCTATTGTTTTGTTTCTTTAAAAGAGATCATCCAATGCCTGGCTTGCAAATTTATTCGGGCAAACCAGGTTAACGGATTTTTAAAAAAATCGCGGGGACGCGGCATGGATTTCATCATGGATGGAAGGGCACTGAATGCAAGACTTAATGACTGGTATAAGCTCCCCAATCCTTTTCCGAATATATAATCCCTGATCATTGGATTTCTGAGTTCTACACTCAGAGAAGAAAAAGCGATCACAATAAAAATAGCCCGGAGGTTCATTTCTAGTCCTACCCGAAGACCTTGTGGATCGAAAAAACCATCTTTCATGTTAAAACCGCTCCAGAAAACCGCAGCCAGCAAAGTGATCATGAATAGCTGAAACCAGAACACAGGTTTTTTTAGTCTGCGCGACGTATTTCTGTAATAAATTATACAAAAGCTGAGGTAAAGCGTATAACAACCCA
>CAZTAW010000279.1:0-4306 GCA_964611705.1 uncultured Bacteroidales bacterium | reverse complement strand
TTATTGCTTCTATGGTTTTGCTGGCAGTTTACCTTATTCCCCACAGTGTTTTGGGCTCTGAAATTGATTACAGACAAATCGAGAGTATTCTCATTCCAATATCTTTTGTTTTATGATATATGCGATCATTGCAATCACCGTTGTTGTTTCTATCTGGGCATTCAGTAACAGGGAAATTTTTGAACGCCTGAAATTTAATCCCTATATGATCAAAAACAGCAAACAAGGCTGGCGTTTTTTTTCGTACGGGCTAATTCATGCCAACTATGCTCACCTTTTCATCAATATGTTTGTACTATATTCCTTTGGAAGACTTGTTGAAAACAAATTTATTTTGATGAAGGATTTAAAAGGCATATTTTATTTTTTGCTTCTGTATATCGGCGGAATTCTTTTCTCTGTTTTGTTTGATTACCGCAAACATCTGGGAAACATCTATTACAGTGCAGTTGGAGCCTCAGGAGCAGTCTCTGCAATCGTTTTTTCAGGAATTCTAATAGAACCGACAAGCAGTGTTTACCTGTTTTTTATTCCGATTCCAATTCCGGCTACTGTATTTGGTATTCTTTATTTAGTGTATTCAGCCTACATGGCCAAAAGAGGAGGCGATAACATCGGACATTCGGCACATTTCTGGGGTGCCATTTTTGGTGTTGTTTTCACAATACTGATAGAACCCAATGTCGCCAGGGATTTTTGGCATCAAATATTCGAATAGATAACAAAATGAGATATTAAACCTTATTGCTAATTCATTGCAGGATCAGCAGGGAAATTCGTCCAGTACGAATACTCCACCCCTAAATTTTTCAGGCTAACATCCCAAAGATGGGATGGGTTTGTGTTGAGTAATTTGGGTGCGGTCATTCCGGAAACCACCCATGAATTTCTTTTCAACTCTCCATCAAGTTGCTTTGCCGCCCAGCCTGAATAACCAATATAAAACCGAATATCATTTGGGTCCATCATTTTTAGGGTAATCATTTCCTTTACCTGTTCAAGGTCTCCGCCCCAGTATAATCCCCTGATGATCTCCATGCTGTTATCAATCTTGTCACCAAGGGTGTGAATAAAGAACAAGCTATCGTTCTTTACCGGTCCTCCAAGGAAAAGCTGAGACTCGAAATCGGGGAAATCCTTTACGATCTCATTGAGCTTTGCATTAACCGGCTTATTCATGATAATTCCAAATGAGCCCTCGTCATTATGCTCGGCAAGCAAAACAACGGATCGTTTGAAATAATAATCCAAAAGAAAAGGTTCGGAAATAAGTATCCTTCCTTTTGCTGGTGAAATATTGTTGGTTTTTATTTTTAAAAAATTGCTCAAACTACTCATACTGATTATATGATGAAATTGATTATCAATTTGTACTTTTGGGTTCAAATATCAAAAATAATACCATTTTTAATGAAAGGCAAGGATAACAACGAGAAATACAAAATATTCCGGGAGCGCTTCTCTTTCATGGTTTATGAACACCACGAAATTGCCATAACAAGTGAATCTCTCATGCTTAAATTTTATTTCAACCTGAGTGACAAATATTTATTCTCTCCAACCATAGAATTCCCGAATCGGGATTTTTTTCCTGACCTAAGAAACAATGTACATATCCTCAATAATCTCGCCTTTCATATCGGAATGATAGAATTGATAAGCTACTGGAAAGCAGCTTGCCCTCCTGTTGTTTTTATTAAACCACATAATCTGAATCAGCAACAAATTAACTGGTGGAAGAAACTATACTTTAACGGATTAGGCGAGTTTTTTTTTCTCAACGGTATTCAAACCGGTTTGGATGACTTTATGATCATGAAAAGCGAATCATCGCAAAAGTTAACAAAAGTATCATTTCCGGCAGAGAACCGAACCCTGATCCCGATTGGAGGAGGCAAGGATTCGATTGTCACCCTCGAACTTTTAAAGAATTACACACAGACCATACCCCTGATAATCAACCCCCTCCAATCCCAGCTTGATGTTTTAAAAAATGCCGGTTATAAAATCAATCAATCCATTATTATTGACAGACAAATTGACCCGAAATTACTGGAATTGAACAAAGAAGGCTACCTTAACGGACATACACCTTTTTCTGCTGTTGTGGCATTCTACTCCCTGCTTGCTGGATTTCTCAGCTCTTCGAAGAACATTGCACTCTCGAACGAATCTAGTGCGAACGAAGCAAGTATACCGGGAACAAACATCAATCATCAGTATTCCAAATCATTCGAATTTGAACAGGATTTCAGATGTTATACATCAAATTATATAACACAGGATTGTAATTACTTCAGTTTCTTAAGGCCTCTGAACGAATTACAGATCGCAAAACTGTTCTCGAAGCAGGAAAAATATTTCTATGAATTTAAAAGCTGCAACGCCGGAAGCAAACAAAACCTTTGGTGCGGCAAGTGCCCCAAATGTCTTTTCACATACCTGATCCTTTCTCCTTTTATCAAACCAGAAGTATTGGAAAACATTTTTGGTAAGAACCTTTTAAACGATCCTGAGTTATTCCCGGTTTTTAGAAAGCTGGCAGGCCTGACTTCTGAAAAACCTTTTGATTGCGTGGGAACAATCCGCGAAATAAGAGCTGCTATTGGTTATACGGCCAACAAGCATAGAAAGAACAACTCGTATCTTCTTGAGTTTTTCAGACAAAACAACATATATGTAGAAAAAGGTGATTTTACGGAACTATTGGATACATTTGACCCCGATAATTTTCTCACTCCTGAATTTGAAAACATCTTAATGAAATCATTAAATGAAAAGGATCATTGAAATATTTGAAAAAGCACCATCTATTCTAATACTTGGTTTTGGTAAAGAAGGAAATGCCAGCTACCGTTTTATCAGAAAATTCTTTCCTGATAAAGAACTATGTATCGCCGACATGAACAGCAATCTTTTACAGAAATATCCTTTCCTGAAAAATGATGCGTACACTGAAATACACTCCGGAAATGAATACCTCAAGAATGTAGAGAAATTTGATCTCATCATCAAATCACCCGGAGTATGGCTTGAGAAAAATTTAAAGAATCAGTTATCAGGAAAGATCACTTCGCAAACCAATTTGTTACTTCGTTTTTTTTCAAAACAAATAATCGGAATTTCCGGGACCAAAGGAAAAAGCACCACCAGCTCACTTATCCATCATATACTCAGCAAATCAGGAATACACAGTATATTGGCAGGCAATATCGGAACTCCACCATTTGATATCATTTCGGAAATCAAGTCCCATACAAATATTGTAATGGAACTCTCAGCTCATCAGCTTGAAAATATTTCAACATCGCCGCATATTGCAGTTCTTCTGAATCTTTTTGAAGAACATCTCGATTACTTTAAAAACAGTGACAGCTACTTCAATTCAAAATTAAATATTGCAACCTTTCAGACCAACAAGGACTATTTTATCTATGAATATGAGAACCTATTCATTGCCAGGTTTGTTAATTCAAAGAATATCAATTCACAAATAAAAACTTTTTCAATTAACAGTGATCAGGCGAATTATTCATTAGTCAATAATACGGTTATCAAAAAGGGAAGTAATAATTTTCCTGGCCAAATAAATTCAGATGACAGGCTCAGTTTAAAAGGCAGACATAATCTCAAAAACATACTTTCAGCAATTGCTTGCTGTGATATATTGAAAACAACAACAGAAAAAATTTTTAACGGAATAAAATCCTTCCCAGGACTGGAACACAGGCTTGAATATATTGGCAGGTACGGAGAAGTGGATTTTTACAACGATTCCATTTCAACCATTCCGGAATCAACAATTGAAGCAATTGAATCAATAAAAAACACGGATACGCTGATTTTGGGTGGATTTGACAGGGGTTTGTCATATCAAAAGCTAACAAACTATCTTATCAACAAAAATATATCAAATATTATTTGCTACGGGCAGGCAGGCAAAAGAATATTTCAGGCGTTGAAGGATCACCAAACAAAATCAATTTCCTGGCATTATGTCGAAAAGTTTAGGGATATAAAAAGAATAATTGAAACAAATACCAAAAAGGGGCAAACCTGTCTTCTTTCGCCGGCCGCCGCAAGCTACGACCAGTTCAGCAACTTTGAAGAACGCGGACAGGTTTATAAAAAAATAGCAAGAAGCATCTCGCTTCCTGCTATCCAAAAGTGAATGCATTTTTGTTCTATTTCTTTGCATCTGTTTTTGGTTCACTTGGTTTAGCAGCCTGTGACTTTTTTTGCTGTGCTGGTGGTTTTGCCTCCTTTTTTACATTTTCCCGTTTCTGAGGAGTTGCTTTCTCCTTTT
>CAZTAW010000278.1:0-4340 GCA_964611705.1 uncultured Bacteroidales bacterium | reverse complement strand
TTGATCATCTTCAAATTTTCAAATTAATATAGATCCTTGCAGTTTAACATCAAGGCTTACTTTGCTTGCATATCTTGGGCCTGTACCACAACCACAATAATCCTGAGTTATCAATCTATATTCATAGTCACTTATTATGGAATCTGAAGTGAATTCTGCACACGGAAACGGATTCCCAAACTCTGTATTGATCTGCCAGTAATTACTATCAGTTGTCCAGTTCTGATATGTAAAAGAAGCTGAGTCCCAGGTTTCTTCAAAAAATATCCTCTCCATTTCTTCCCATACTGTATAATTCTGTCCTAAAGCATCAGTTGTACAGATGAAAAAAGTCATCAAGATTAATAAACAGGCTTTTTTGATATATTTCTTCAGCATGGGTGAACTAAAACATTTTGGGTACCAAGATACAAATTATTAATATGCTTTAAAAATTTGTTTAAGCAAATGAAATAATTAATATAATCAGCACCCAATAAAGATCAGCGTAGCTAAAGCTAGCGATCACAAAAAAAGCCCGGCATGGAAACACACCGGACTTTTTTTATTCATTTTTTTATAATTAAGGGTCAATCACCACAAACACAGTTTGTATCATGGGATTTGTTTGCCATTGCAATGTTCCTTCGGGAACAAATATCACGGCAGCCCATCCGCCCGGAGGCGGCAGGTAATCATCACCATAAAGATTGGCATCATCGTACATTTGCTGAGCAAATTCCATCGTAGAAAGTGCCGGAACACCGCTTCTCGGCGTGCCATCCCATTGCGGATCATCAAGCAACCACAGTGCTCCCTGAATATCATACCATTCATATCCGTCGTACCAGTCAAGATGATTCATAATCCAGTTTGCTTTTTCCCACTGATCTTCATTAACATAAGCAGGTAACAGATCAGGATAAAGTGAACTGTACACTTCCATATCATACAAATGATTCTGGTAAATCGTTACCTGATGATCATAACACCAGCTTGCATAGGTTCCGTTGGTAATTTCATATCCTGAAGCAATGTTTGTTAATTGTGCATCAAGATAACCGCCTTGTGAGCCCGGTGCAAAACCGGTGATCTTGTACGAAGCAGTAGGCGGTAGATTCATATAAGGCGGAAAGATGAAGTCAGCAGCAGGTACACATGTACCCAAAACATAATCCACCACACCATCATCTCCATCCTCAATCATTTCATCATCAGAAAATTCCCAGGTATGGAAAAGCTTGTATTCAAAATTTGTTCCGGACCTGACAAGAATATACAGTTTGAACTTAAAGTCATCATTAAGGTTTTTATAATCCGCATAAGTTACACATAAAGGCTCACCTTCACCATTCCAACTTGCATTGCTGAATGTTTCGATAAGTTCGTATTCATTATTGCTTGTGGCATTGCTTCGCCATACTTCGATCTTAGCAATAGCGGACATATCATGTTGAAGGCCATTTGTCTGGTTCTCATACATGGAGCCGATATAATCATCGGGATTTTTAACACAAAAATCTCCAAAGAAACATTGTTCCCTTACAATGATATGATCAATTTCGAACCAGTTAAAACCAAACTCCTGGTAATATTTTTCTTCAAAAGTAATTACCTCAACCTGAACTTCCATTTTTTCAAATGAGGAAGTGTTAAATGTAAAAGGTGTTGCTTTGGTGATGTATGATGCAAAATCGCTTCCCTCTTCCGGTGTGGCAGCAATCAGGTCATCATCGTCCGTAAATCCCGGGGTTTGGCTGTCGTCATACAGCAAAAACTGCGTTACAGTATGTTCTCCCGGAACAACCTTGATCGTTTGCGTATAGGGTATATCATTAAGATAGAATACTTCGATGGTAAAATCCACACCATCAATTGTGACAAATGCGTAGTCGGCCTGTTCAATATCCTGGCCGCTTTTGGTAGATTTCAAAAAACTATTGTCCAGTATTGTACCCGTGAAGTTTATTTCCACTTCGTCAGGTTGGGGAGCTTTTGGTTCAATATCATCCCATTTGCTACATCCGGTAAAGATGAAGGCCAGGATAATTGTCATTGGAAATAATGCTGTTAACTTTTTCATAATTTCTGTTTTTGATTATATTTTTATATTTCATTTATTCAATAAAACTTATAAAATTGTTAATCAAATGTTAAACCATTCAAAAATACATATGCTATGTAATTGAATAACAATATGATATATGGTTTTTAATTGTGAGGTATTTTTCCCGTTTCGGGAATGGTGCTCCAGGATTGAGATTTATCAGGCGTATTTATCTATTATTTCAAGTAAGGTTTTTTTATGAATCGGTTTTACAAGATAATCATTGCAACCTGACTCAAATACCTTCTTGCGGTCGGTTGACAAAGCGTATGCCGTTTGCCCGATGATGGGTATATCCTCATTTATCTTCCTGATCTGTTTGGTTGCCTCATAACCATTCATTACAGGCATTTGTATATCCATCAAAATTATATCAAAATCTCCTTCCTGCTCAAACATCGTCAGAGCCTCTTCGCCATCAAGGGCATGATAAACTTTTGCTCCTGTGGGTTTGAGTATGGTATCCAGATACAGGTAGTTTGACTCAACGTCTTCGGCAACCAGTATTTTTATTGTGCTGAAATCATAATCACGGCTTTTTGATTTTGCTTTTGGCCTGGAAACCGTTTTTGCTTCCTGATAATCATAAGGAATTGTAAAATAGAAAGTTGATCCCTGGTACAGTTTCGAATCAAGCCACATTTTCCCTCCGAGCTTCTCAACAAGAGTTTTGGCTATTGTAAGCCCGAGGCCTGTTCCGCCAAATTCCCTGGTATGGCTGTCGTCAACCTGCCTGAAGCGTTCAAAGATAATTTCCTGCTTTTCTTCCGGGATACCAAGGCCTGTGTCTCTAACAAAAACCATTACTTCATTATCTTTGATCTTGTAGCCGATCTCAACTTCTCCTTCTTCCGTAAATTTAAAAGCATTGGTAAGCAAATTATTTAGTATTTGCCTGATCCTGTACGGATCTGTTACAACTGACAACTGCTTGTCAGTATCTTTTTCAAAGCTTTTGATAAAACGGATATTTTTTGCCTGTTCTTCTTCTTCATCCTGTACTTTCATTATTGTATCATAAGTCTCATTGATGATTTCATGAAGATCGGCTTTTCTTCTGTCAACCTGTATCACACCGGCTTCCATTTTTGCCACATCCATGATGTCACCGATGATTTTTAACAACAATTCGCTGTTTTTCTGAATGTTTTTTGTAAAATATCCGATGTCTTCCTTTTCAAAATTCGGATCATTAAGTAAATCCGAAAATCCGATGATCGCATTCATCGGGGTGCGAATTTCATGTGACATATTGGCCAGAAAAGCTGTTTTTAGTTTATCTGCCTGCTCTGCCTTTATTTTTGCCTCCAGCAGTTCATCGTGAGCCTTTTTTATGTTGGTTATATCCGAGATAATTCCATCCTGAAATATATGTTCTCCCTTTCTATCGAAAATAGCCCTGATGTTGAATGATCCCCAAAATTCAGCGCCATTTCTCTTTTTAATTTTGATCTCATAATCTTTCACTACTCCATCTTTTATCAGCCTTTTCATGAGCTCATCACGATCTGCCGGATTCACATAATACTGCGGAATTGGTGTTTCAAGCGCTTTTTCCAAAGAACTGTATCCAAACATATCAAGAAAGGCCGGATTCACATAAATTAATTTGCCATCCACACTGGCCCGGTACAATGCAAGGGGAACGTTTCTGCGTAAGGTTTCATATTCATATTCTGTTTCTGAAAGCGCTTTCTCTGCTTTTTGCTTTTCGAGCATTTCTGATTTTAGTTTCAGGGCTTGCTTGATGGCAGGTGGCAATCTGAACAGACGTTCTTTTACAACATAATCCCATGCCCCTGATTTTATGGTATTGGCGGCCGTTTCTTCATCCAGCGATCCGGTAACGATAATAACAGGTGTGCGGGGTGATAATTCTTTCAGATCATTAATTGCCGTAATCCCGTCATACTGAGGCAGGCTATAATCCGAAATAATAATATCGGGTTTAAAGGTTTTAACCTGCTCAATAAAATCATTTTGGTTATCAACATTTTTATGTATAAAGCTCAATTTTGCTTTGGTCAGTTCGCGGCAAATCAAGTCCACATCAGGTGATAAATCTTCAAGTATTAGTATTTTCAATTCTTGTTTATTCATGACAAACAAATTTATTATGTAACCGAGAGTGATTCGTTGGTAATTAACCAATACATACCGATTTCGGCAACTGCATTAACAAATTTCTGAAAATCAACCGGTTTAACCCAACTTGCAAATGAAACTTCATAACTACCTATCAGAGAGCGCATAG
>CAZTAW010000277.1:0-4350 GCA_964611705.1 uncultured Bacteroidales bacterium | reverse complement strand
TCACGTACGGTTCCGTGAGAGGCTCGGGGTGAAAATCCCCTTGCCTACTCGACACCCATCCGTTATGCAATATAATGAAAAAGCCATCATTATGAATAAAACTATTTATCTGACATTCTATTATCCAGGTTTTTACAATTGTCCCAAAAGGAATAAATCTGCTAAAAGGAATATTAATGAATGGGGTTTATTAAAAAAATATGAAAATTCGTGCTTCAATAATGTTCCTAGAATAGAACCTCTATGGAATTCTTATGATAGTAGTAATGAGATGATAATTAATAAAGAAATTGATTTAGCCTCAAAGCACCTCGTAGATGCTTTTGTCTTTAATTACTATTTTAATGGAAACGAATCTGAATTGGAAAACCCTCTAAAAGTATTCATTAAAGAAAATCAAAAACTAAAATTTGCATTAAATTGGTGCCATCGGATGCCAAAAAGAAATCTGCCTATTTCGCCTAATTCTCCACAACGGAATAATGAACATATTATTCAAGATATAACTGATGAAGAATTGAAAATAGAAATCAATCTAAAACCTTCTGATTTCGTAAAACTAGCGGATAAATTTTGTGATTATTTTAAATCAAAATTCTACCTTACATTAAATAACAAATATGTATTAACATTCTATCACCTTACAGGGATGATTTCTTCAATGGGAACCTTCAATTTAATAAAAGGGCTAACAATATTACGTGAAACTTGTAAAAAAAATGGCTATGAACTATATCTTATAGGACTTCTTAGCATTACTAACGAAAAAGAAAAACATATTTGTGAAATAAACGAATTACCTTTAGATGCAATATCAGCTTATTGCTCACTACCAAACTTTAATTCAAAAGAAGTAATTCAAAGATATGACGAGTTAATTAAACAAAGAAGCAAAGAATGGAATAGAAATAGAGAATTATTCTCTTTCCCATTTTTCCCAAGTATAGCTGCTGGATGGAATGCCACACCAAGAGGTGATGTAGGATATAATGTCGAAAAACATGGTCTAAAATTTCCCTTTGTACCTATTGTAATAAATAATAGTGCTTCTAATTTTAGTGAATATTTAAATACAGCTAAATCTTTCGTTGAAAAGATTGGTAGAACTAATCACAAACTAATTTTTCTAGGCCCTTGGAATGAATGGACAGAAGGATGCTATCTTTTACCTTGTAAAAAATTCAAATATAGTAAATTGGAAGTTGTTAAAAATTCAAAAATGAATAAGAATAAAAGATACTAATTTCTACTTGCTAAAACTTTTTTATGAATCATGATATATTAATCAGTATAATTATCCCAACCCAATTTGATTCACATAGAATTTCGAGTTTGAAGGAAGCCATTATTGTTGCTAGTAAGGAAATGTCTTCAATTGGTGAAGTTATTATTGCTCTTGACAATCCAGAAAAACATAATGAATGTAAAATGTTTATTAACCGGATTAATAGTTCTGTAAGAATATTTTCTAGTGACATTAAGTTAGGTAAATCCTCTATATGCAATTTAGCAGCAGAGACATGTAATGGATTATATATTTCAATTTTGGATGATGATGATTTATTAAAACCTGGATTTGGAGAGATTACCAAGGAAACAATAAAGGAGATGAATCCAGATGTTTTCTATTATGCTGCAGATGAACTATTATTATTCAAAAATAACATAGTTGTACATTCTAATCATAGATATGGTGAACCCTTTGACTTGATTAAATTGCAACATATGAATTATATTGCACAAGCATCTATAGTAATTTCCAAAAACGCATTTTTTAAAGTAAATGGATTTGATTCAGATTTAGATGTCCTTGAGGATTGGGACTTATTTAGGAGGTTATCTTTCTATTATGAATTTAAATTTATTGATAAATCAACTGTTATTTATAGAAAATCATTTAAAAACGTTACACGGTCTACATATTTAGGGGAAGATACTAATAAATGGCAGGTAGCAATGAGAAAAATATTATCAAAGGATTTAGATGATGACAGAATTATTCCAATAGCCATAATTGAAGTTAGCAATCCAAAATGCTTTGAAATTTATAATGATTTTTTTAATGGAATTCGAATACCTCATATTATAGCGACCGATGTAAAACAAACTAATATTGTCTCTAATGAAATACGACTAATTCCGTTGGAAAAGGAATTATTTCATCCTTTTAAAAACTCAAAAAAGTATATATTCAAATCAATAAATATTGATAATAGTAATTCAATGGATTTACTTTTGTCGCTTAATCAACAATTTGAAAAACAGTTATTGTCATGAAAATTTCTTATCTGGGATGGTTAGGTCATTGTAATTATGGAGATGAAGCTATGTTTAATGCACTTAAATCATACATTAGCGGGAATAACTTTGATTTAGCAGAGCTAAGAGAGTCAAATTTTTTAGATTATTTAGTTGTTGGAGGCGGGACTTTCTTAAGTTCTTATAATCACATCCCCAATAAAATTATTGAGAATGCAAGAAATCAAGATGTTAGATATTCCATTTTAGGCACTGGCATCGACCAAACAGACCTGCCAACTGATGCTGAGTGTAAAGAAGTAAGAATTAGCTCAAGAGGAATTAGTCTACTGAAAAATAATATTGACAATGCTGAATTTGTCTTTTTAAGGGATGTAAAGTCAATTGAACGTTTAGATAGTTTTAAGATTGATATTTCGAAGTGTGAGTTAATAGGGGATCTTTCACTATTACTAAAATCAAATTTTAATCATTTCTTTGATTGTACTTTTATTCCAGATAAAGCAATTGCAATTAATGTTGGCCAAACAACACAATGTATTTATGGTAATGATAAAGAAAAACTAATAAAATGCATTATAAAATTATGTAAAAAGATTACTAAATTGGGAATAATGATATATCTTTTCCCAATGTGGAAAAAGGATGTGTCTGTTATTATTGAAATATCAAAAAGCATTAAATCTAGTTTAGTGCAATCAATACCTTTTTATAATGATTACAGAAAATGTATAGCCTTATTAAGTAAAATGGATTTGGTGATTTCTATGAAGTTACACGGTTTGATTTTCTCAGCATTAGTAAATGTTCCATTCATCTCTATTGCTTATCGAGAGAAATGCATATCGTTCTGCGAATCTATGGAAATGGAAGACTTTTATTGCAAAACAGATTCTGAAAACTTGGACGAAGTATTATATGAAAAAGTTCTTTACGTATTTGAAAATCGAAACAACATATCAAGGCTTATTGAAAATAAAGTAGACAATATCATTTCAATTACAATGAAAAAATTGGATAAATTCACTAAAAATATTTGACACTATGGGATTGACAAAAAATCAAGAGAACTCATTGTATAATATTTTAAAAGAAGTTTTTGTGTTATCTCATAGTAGCAATTCATCAAAAACACTTACTTCTCTTAATAAGGATGAATTCTTGAATTCACTGAATATATTATTTAATACAATAGACAATGGCCGCAACTATGATTTGAACCTATTCAAAACAGCACCAACAGAGTTGTCTATTATTTCTGATTTAATAATTTCATTGATTAATATTAATTGCGCATCCTATTATGGAAAGGAGAAATTCGGGAATTTGGAATATGAAACAATTCAATCTATATCTAATGCATTTAATTTTAACAGAGAACTTGGTTTTTTCATTTCTGGGAGTTCAAACGCAAATTTGCAATCAATAGCTATACTCAAAGACAAAGCAGTTCGCATTAATAAGAAACCTGTTGTAATATATTCTTCAGAGTCGCATTTTTCAATAGAAAGGACAATAAATATATTAAATATCAAAAATCTTAAATTGTCTGCCTTAACAAATGGACAGATCAACATTAATAGCGTTGAGAAAGCAATTAAAACATTATCTCCAGATGAAATCCCTATTGTTGTCTCTACCTTTGGAACTACTTCTTGTGGTTGTATTGATGATATAAATTCAATAGATGAAATGAAGGAACGTTATGAAATATTTCATCATATTGATGCTGCATATGGTGGGGTAGCCTTATTAGATAAAGAATATTCACGCATTTATCGCAAAGCTTTTTTTAGTGCTGAAACTGTATCTATTGATTTTCATAAATGGCTTCTTACACCAAATACAACAGCTGTAATTTTTTTAAAAAATTCGATTGACGCAAGGAATGCTTTTGCTATTTCTGATTGGACAAATTATAATGAGATTTTACCTGAACCATATTTACACTTATTTGGTGTATCAAGAAGAGCAGATTTTCTAAGGTTGTGGTTGCCCCTAAAGGTATACGGATGGGACTTTTTTGCTGAACATGTCCAGAATTGCATTCTTAATTCAATACTTTTCAAGAAATTACTAAAGGAAAATGGA
>CAZTAW010000276.1:0-4370 GCA_964611705.1 uncultured Bacteroidales bacterium | reverse complement strand
CGCATTGGAATGGTATTCATTTGCTTGATTGCAGCGTGATGCTTTATGGCTTCCAGATACTCCATAAAATTAAGAGGATAGAGATACAAAAACTCCACTCTGCCAACGGGAAAACCAGGTACTTTTTTTATTGCAAATTCCAACAAGGATCCCGCAGATACCACATGCAAATCCGGAATATCTTCATAAAAGTAGCGCAACAAATGAATAGCTTTTGGTGATTCCTGTATTTCATCAATAAATAATAAGGTCTCCCGCATTGGGGAAGAAATATTTCCCGACAGAAATATGGCATCGACTATTTCCTTAACATTATCGGAGCGTTCAAAAAAGCTTCTGTCGTCCGATTTTTCAAGATTCAGCACAATGCTTTGGGGGTATGATTTGGCAAATTCTTTAATGAGCGTAGTTTTACCAACTTGCCGGGCTCCGCGAAGAACCAGAGGCTTTCTGCCTGAACTGCTCTTCCAGCGAAACAAATATTCTGTGATCGTTCGTTTAAACATGCCCAAATTACATTTGTAATAAAGTAAGGGCAAATATAGGGTTTTTCTGCAGCAAAGTCAAGGCTGTTGATTTGTATTGTTGCATATAAGTCAACGTAGTTTAAACGATAATTTGTAACAAAGTAAGGGTTCTATAACCTTATAATTTACATATCAATGTAATTTGTTCAAGAGTTCATAGCTACATCAACCATGAGGGATCGGGTCCCTTAATCATCAATGTGATGGTTATGATTTGTTTTTTCATGGCTTAGGTTATAAAACTCAGGTAGTTTTGATTATGGACCAAATCGAATGATGAATGTTGATATGCATTAACAAATGCTTTTGGCGGCTTAAGTGTCTTTTCTTTCCATTTAAATTCATAAGCGCTTAAGCTACCCTCTGATTCTTCAATCAAATCAACTTCCTTTTGATCATAGGTGCGCCAGAAATAGTAGTTCGGTCGTACAGATAAATAGTGATTTCTTTTCAGCCTTTCGGAAATGCAATAGTTTTCCCAAAGCCTGCCAGTATCCTCTCGCAGTGCCAATCGGTTGAAATTAGCAATAATTACATTCCTGATCCCATTATCCCAAAAGAAATAACGTCTGGATTTTGAAATCTCTTTACGGAGGTTACGGCTTAAACTTTGCAGCGAAAAAATGATGTAGCACTTTTCCAGCAACTCCAGGTAACGGCTAATGGTATTTTTACTTACACCAAGTGAATTTGCCAATTCATTGTGAGAAACATCATTGCCAATCTGAAATGCAATCAAACGCAAAAGGCTCATTATAAAAATAGAATCCTTCAAATTATCCAGTTCAAGTATATCCTTAAAAAGTACACCATTTTTAATAGATTCCAGGACATCCATTCTTTGACTGTCATTTTCCGCCGTAACAACCTGTGGATAACTTCCATATATCAGTCGGGACTCTAAATTTTGTTTTGACTGGAGAAAATCCTCCCCCAATTCCTTTTGAGCGATAGGATACAGATAGAAATATTTATTCCGGCCGGTCAAGGGTTCTCCAATTTTGTTTTGAAGATCAAAGGCTGATGATCCGGTTACGAAAATTGCCAATTCAGGAATGGTGTCAATAATTAATTTAAGGCTGCTGCCGATATCTGGAATTTTTTGGGCTTCATCAACAAAAAGGTAGTCGTAACCAGCAACAAATTGTTGGAGGATACTCAGGCGCCGGCTCGAAAGTATTTCAGCCACATCAAGGTTATCACCCTGAACCATGAGAACACGTTTATTGGAAAGCTTATTTTTTATGGACTTCATGATGAATGTTTTCCCGGTACGACGCGCTCCAAATAAGCCTAAAACAAGTCCGGAACTAAGGCTTTCAAAAATCGTACTTTCTATTAATCTTGGTATAGCGTTGACCATATTTATATAAATTTAGTCATCAAAGGTACATAATTTTATAAAATATTGACAGATCATTTTATCTTTTCCTACAATTTATGGTGTGATTTGAAGTCATTCAGTAAATCAAATACAGGCTGATATCATGTAAGCTTATCTTATGAGGGATCGGGTCCCTTGATCAATGGTTCACCCCTGATTCAAAGCACCGATATATTTTATTTTATGGCCATTTTTCTCCACTATATAGGGATTGTCAGTAAAGGGAGTATAGCAGTAGTTGTTTCCCTTTGGGTAGATTTCTCTGAAGACTGCTATCGGTTTTAGCGATAAGTGATCGGGATTTAATTTACATTCGATAATGTCAAGTTCATTTCCATGACGTTTGATCACGAAATCAATTTCCCGGTTTGATTTATCGCGCCAGTAAAAGAGTTTATTTTCCGGAACATGCGAACGCAGCATATCCAGCACCAGATGTTCCCACAGCAGTTCCCTGTCATCCGGCCTGATGTCGTTCCAGCCTTTGGCAAAACTTACCAGGCCGGTATCAAAACAATAGCTTTTGGGACGTCTGACAATCTCGCGCCGGCCACTTCCGTGAAATGGTGCCAGCAGATAAACCATATTGGCGATTCGCATTGCTTCAAGGTATGAAAGTACAGTGGGTCTTGTGATGGAGCTCATTTTTGCCAACTGCGTATAGTCAATCAGGTTCCCACTGGAACGCAAGAGTAAATGCAGCAACTGTAAAAACCCTGCCCGGTTCCTGACATTGAAAAGTTCCTGGATATCCCGTGCATAAAAACTATCCATCCATTCCGAAAAAAAGGATTCAATTTTGGATGCGGAAAGTAATTGTTCAGGCAAGCCGCCGTGCAAAAACCGCAAATCCAGATCGGGGATACCGAATGTGGTTTTACACTCATCCCATAACACCGGAGGCAGATAAATCATATTTTTCCTGCCGGTAAGCGAATCTTTGAATTTTTGAGTTGCTTCAAGGGTTGAAGAACCGGTAGCGAGTATTTTGAAATGAGGGTATTCATCCGCCGCAATTTTAAGCAGCTTGCTTGGGTCAGCCAGCTTGTGAATCTCGTCAAATATGATCGTCCCCTCGTTTCCGGCACTTTTAAAAAATGATTCAGGATCTTCCAGTCGCCTGACCACGGATGGCAGATCACAGTTGAGGTATGTTGCGTGTGGAAGCATTTTGGCAATGCTTGTTTTACCCACCCTGCGAACCCCCGACAACCAGACGATTGGCCTTGTTTCCCAGGCATGATTGATTTTATTGATCCAAAAAGGCCGAACTATCATGAAATCATAATTTACATTTAGACGAACAAAGGTAAAACAGATTTCTGTGGAAACCAAACAAATCAATCAAAAAAATGTTCTTATACCAGGCAACTTTTGTTGATCACCGGGGCAAGGCAAACAGGCAAAACCACCCTGGTAAGGCAACAATACAAGGCACTTAGACTACAAAACTAACCAACATGTTGTTCGTTTTCTACACCACAAAAACACTAAAGTCAAAAACGCGTTGGTTATTGAAATCTACTTTCAAAAACTTATGTCTTATTTCCACGATAAGCGGTATTGGTGAATTTCCCGCGTAGCGGTTTTAATTTTCAAATTTACTCATTTTCAAATTTTCAAATTAATATAGGACCTTTCCTACTATAACCTGGATGCAATCGAGTTTCGGGATCAACTAACAACATCAGTACATTCAGATGGGCGCAGGATGTTGGTATGTCGGTAATTGACGAAATTCAGAAAGAGCCCGGATTGTTTGATAAAATCAAGTATGCCTTTGATGAAGGTGAACTCAGGTTTACTGTACTCACAGGTTCTTCACAAATTCTGCTCCTGAAGAAAGTACGTGAAACACTGGCCGGAAGGGTGTCGTTGCGTGAATTATTCCCTTTTATGTACAGTGAACTGATTGATCCTGATGCGGTGAATAGTGATCCTGAACGGTCGATGGTAAACTGTCGGGCGGGCTTTAAAAGCACTTCAGTATCAACCGTTACCAAAGTTAAATAAAAGTTCTAAACATCCAATTATATTCCTGCCCCCGCATGCAGTTTGCCCATTTGTTAGCAAACGTAATTATTCTTCTCCGACCTTTTTAAGAATCTCACTTTCGAGTTTTTCACTAATCCAAACTTCCTTATCAGTCAATTCGTCCAGCAATGGTTTTAATTTTTCAATCAATTCCGGATAAATCTTTGTAATATTCTTTTGCTTTTCCTGCTTCAATCTCTTTATATACAGCAGTTGGAATATAAATTTGCTTATAAATTTTTTGCAATAACTCCAGCCGATTTAGTTTCAGTAGTGATATAATCGGTGTGGTATTTGAAACAATCTTAGGCATTTGCGATATCTTCATTTAAATCATCCGTATCGTATCCACCGAGAACAGATACATTATATTTGGCAAGTAATTCAAGAAAATCAAGTCTTGACAATCCTAAAACTCTTGCAGC
>CAZTAW010000275.1:0-4391 GCA_964611705.1 uncultured Bacteroidales bacterium | reverse complement strand
ATATCCCACAGCAATTTTATCCCCATCCGGGGAGAAAGCAACAGAAAAAGGCTTATTTCCAGCCCCTGTTTTCTTTTTCTTCAAATTAAAATCACTGTTATACAAGCGAATATATCCATCATAACAAAGCGTGGCCAGTTTGCCGGAAGGGCTGAAGGATATATTGTTACTTCTATCGCCATACCCGCTAAGTGTTTTATACTCGCTATAATCATTATCATTGGCATAGCCTTTTTTATAAATTACAACACCCTCACGGCCACCCAAAGCGGCAGCGAGGTATGTTCCATCCTTTGAAAATTCCAGGTCGCGGATCACATTGCCCAGGCCGCTGAGGCGTTTAAGCAATTCGCCGGTGTTGGTGTTGAATAAATAAATGTTTTTATCATACCCACTTATCCCAGTCCATCCCCCAACAGCAGCAATTTTCCCATCCGGTGATAAAGCCCCGGCATACAACATGCCTTCATTGCCAAGGTCGATGGGCGGCCGGAAGGTTTGCAGCAGCTCGCCGGTTTTTGCATCCCAGAGTTTGGCGGTTTTGTCATTAGAGGCTGTTAATATGTATTTGCCATCAGCATCTGTGCTAATTCTTCTTATTGCTGCCGTATGCATTTCCGTGTTGAGGCGGAGAATGGGCCCGGTGGTTTGGCCGTTTATGGTGAATGGTGAATAGTGAATGGTGAACAGGAGTGTGATCAGGCTTAGGAGCTTTGTTGTTTTTTTCATGGTTTTAATAAATATAAATTTGTTTTCAAGTTAGCATTTAGGTTATGTTAAGCAGATATCTCGCTGCGCTCGATATGACATGGGACAGGGTTTTAGAGAGGGGATGAAAGGGGGACACGCTTCGCGCGCCCCCTCCATCCCATATAGACCTTTCATTATCTGTCATACGAACGAAGTGAGATGTCTCATTTTTTTCATTTATCATTTTTAAATTTCTACATATATACGCTCCTAAAACCCTGCCTACCAATTCATTACCAACTACCAACTACCATCTACCAACCACCATCTACCATCTACCAACCACCATCTACCAACTACCAACTACCAACTACCAACTACCAACTACCAACTACCAACTACCAACCACCAACTACCAACTAATAATACCTGTTCACCTCATCCCACGGAATCACCTTAGTATTTTTGATCTTAAACACCATCCAGGTGTTGCCCTTTTGTTTTTCTTCTATGGTGAATTGTTTGATCAGGCCTTCTTCGCCATATACCTTTACCGTCGCTTTCGATTTGGATAATTGCTTTGAGTTATCGCGGTCTTTGTTGGTGTAGTCTTTTACATAGTATTCGTATTCCGCATCATCATCCAGATCCCTGATGGTAATGGTCTCGGGGCCCCAGCCGTCACGGTCGTCGTGGTCGAGTGTAGCTTTACCGTCTGCCGAGGATGCCATATCCCGGTAGGAAATATGATAGCTTCCCGGCTTTTTCAGGTGTGCATCGAGGTCTTTGGGCTTTTTGTCCCAGTCGAGTACTATGCGTATCGTACCCACATCCACAACCGGAGAAACGGAAAAACGGTTGTAAAAAATGGTTTCGAGCAGCACCTCAAATGTAAGATCAGCAGAAATAAAACCGGGCTTTTCAAAGTGCATGTCATAAACGCCATCTTCAGGAATATCAAAGATCACCCTTCCACGGGCATCTGTTGTATACTCTCCGATATCCGCTATTTTTACCGTAGCATCTTTCACCGGCTCACCGTCAAGGGCATTGATAAAATGAAGGGTTAGCTTACCTTCATCCATAGCCCGCATTTCATCGTCAAGACGTTCGCGCATTTGTTCAATTTGCCCGAAAAGCTGGCAGAAAGAAAAAATACTTAAAAAGGAAATTACAAATAGTTTTTTCATGATCAATTGTTTTTTTAGTCAAGAATATCTTCTTTTAAATTCACTGTTGTTTGCGTATGATCGCTGTCATAATCAAAAAGCATATTGCCGTTGTTCTTGAATAGCCTGACAAAGTTCAGGTCGTACCAAACTACAAACTTCCCGACCGACATACCCGACAATATATCAAGCTGTTCATTTCCATCAGGCAATGAAGTGATTTTAACACGGGCATTGTTATATAGCTTCACCTTATCGAAGACAACCGATCCGCCGTCTGCAGTTTTTATGATAATGATACCTTCATTGTTTTTCAGGAAATTGATGTCGCCAATTCGTTTGTAGATGCCTGAATATTCTTTCCTGAAATCAGGATTGTATTTATCAAGAGCCTGCTGGGCAGCGCTTCCGGGGATTACAACACCATTGGCTTTAACCAGGTTGATGGTAGCAAACAAACCGGCAATGGTGCGGTTCACATCCTTGTTGAGCAAGGCATCGGTTTCTGCTTTAAGCATATCTGCGTAGTTAAATTCCGCCTGATCGGCATAGGCAAAATCAGCTACGTTCATTCCTGTTGTATTGTTAAATGATCCAAGTACCATGATGTTTCCGTTATCTTCAACAAAAATTCCGTTGGAGGAATTGGCCGGATTTTCTGTAAATAACTCAGTATTTGCATGCGCTCCATTTGAATTGAAGGTGATGGCATATTTCAGGAACATATCGGTTTCCTCATCATCCAGACCGGCCTTGCTGAGCCATTCTGTGCGGCCATCCGTATTGAGATTCATCACAAAAATATCTTCCTTTTCCGATGAAAGAGCTGTTCTTCCGTATCTTAGGCTGCCATTATATGTGCCCATAACAAGCAGCTTATTACTTGATATGGCAGTAATGGAAATCCCTGTCGAAATTCCATTGCCTTCCAGGTTTTTGGCCCATTTGAGATTAGCATTTTTATCGTACTTCGCGATAAAGCAATGTCTGCCGGGAGAATCACTTACCAATTTTACGATGCCGAAATCGGCTTTTTTGTAGAAATATCCTGTCAGGTAACAATTACCAGATTTATCAATGGTGTAATTCTGCGAAAGTCCGCCACGGTAAGCACCAGCTTTTGAAGCCATAGCCCAGTTTTTGTCGGCAATAAAAGCCTCATACCTGAAATTTTTTAAAGGAATAACTTTGGCTTCCTGGTTTTTGTATCTTGGCATGGCACGCCCAACAGGTGCATTGATATAGGTGGGATCGGCAATGATGTAGTTTTTGCCGTTGTAAGAAACATAATCGCCTTTCTCCTGCTTGCCGATGTCAATGGCGGTTGCAATGTGCCAGGGGTATTCCAGGCCGATGATATCAGTTTTCAGGAATTCCTTTACAAGGTATGAATAAAATGCAGATCGGTCTTCACAATCCGAAAACGGATAATACACGGTTTCTTCGGGAAATAAAAATCTTTCCTTACCGAATTGCTCTTCGTCTATTTTATATTCAAAGGCATTCTGGGTGAAATATAGCAGGAAATTGGCTGCTTCGGCAACAGACATATCTTCGATAACCGGGAGAAGATTCTCTGCCAGGGCATCCTTGGCCTGTGCCGTGAGTGCTGCATCAAAATAAACATTCATTGCTGTTACCGGGTAATCGTTGTAAAGGCTGATCATATCAGGATTATAAGCCAGATCGAATTGATAGTCATTACCCTGGTATGAAATATCAATAGTTTTTGTCTCGCGATGATTGCTCAGGTTCATGGGATAATAAATATTGAAATCCATTACCTTATCGGAACCCGGGTAATTTTGTGAGTAAGTATGAATTACCAATTCACCGAGATAATCCATCATGTAATAATCTTTCCCGTCAATATGCAGGTAACTGATGCGGTAAAGTGTTTGTTGTGAAGGAATGAGAACGGTGGTCTGATTCTTCCAGTATCCGATCTTTGCATCGTAACCCGATCTTACCAGCATAAACCAAAGCAAAAGGTTTTGTTGATTTTTATCAGAAGAGAATATATCCCCGCTTGTTTCTTTAAGCAGCAGGTAGTAAGCCCAATCATTCAGGGCATGGTTGTCTTTAACTCTCAGCAATTGATTGATCAGATGATTGTAATGTGTTTCGCTGGCTTTGATCCACCATTTGGCAACGGCTTCCTTACTCAATGAAGGAAGTGTACATTTTAAAAATTGAGGATCATATTCAAAGCTGATCTCATTTCCATAGAAATCAATATCACCCGACAAATAGTTATAATCAGGCGGAGCCGATTTCTGTATCAATGGCAAAATTATTTTATCCTCTTGCGGCAAAGGCCTGGTTTCCGTTAGCGGAAGCTTTTCAATGGGCCGGTCTTCTCTTTCCTCAGGTGTTTTCGGTTCAAACTCGGGAACTTCTTCGGGTTTGGGTTTTTCGGGGGGCTTTTCCCCTTTAAACGATTGAAACTGTTTCCAGTTGTTTTCGAGGTATTCGGTAAACTTCTTATCGCGTTCTTCAACATATTTATCAAACTCCGCCTGCATTTCCTTC
>CAZTAW010000274.1:0-4401 GCA_964611705.1 uncultured Bacteroidales bacterium | reverse complement strand
AAAAAATGAACAAAAACCCCGCCATCGGTTCCATAATCATTCGGTTCAAATCCGTTGAATCAACAAATAAGTATGTAATGGGTTTGATACCAGCAAAAAAAATTGAGGAAGGAACACTAATAATAACGGATGATCAATATGCCGGAAAGGGACTTGGTAAGAACAAATGGGAAAGCCAGGCCGGCGATAATTTAACATTCAGCTTTGTGATTCACCCCCGTTTCCTCTCTCCGGCAGATCAATTCATGCTCAATAAGTTTACCTCCCTTGCAGTCCGTGATTTTATCGTACAAATGACTGTAAAAGAAAAAGTCACCGTAAAATGGCCGAATGATGTGTATGTTGACGATGGTAAAATTTGTGGTATACTTATCAACAATTCCATTAAGGGAAATACGTTCGATCATGTTATAATCGGTATTGGGATCAACATTAATCAGGAGATTTTTGAAAGCAATGCACCCAACCCGGTTTCATTGAAACAAATTAGCGGATTTGAATATGACCTGGAAGATTGTCTTGCAAAACTCATCATTTACTTAAATAGCAGATATCTTCAGTTGATTAACAATCAATTCAATGTATTGAATACCGATTATCACAATGCTCTGTACAGGAAGGATGAATTTCATCATTTCCGTGAAAATGAAAAAATCTTTATAGGCAAAATTAAAGGCGTTACCGACTTGGGTAAATTAATGATACACACAATTGAGGGTAAATACAGGGAATATGATTTTAAGGAAGTGGAGTTTCTTTTGTAATGCAATAAAACTCCCGCTGTATCTCCGTCAATTTGTACCTTTGCATATATAAAATATATAAGCTATGATTAGTTTTGAGGAAGCAACTCATATAATTGCAAGCAACACGGCAACAGTTGAGATAGAGCAAATTGAGTTTCGGCAGGCATTGGGTCGTGTTTTAGCTGAAGATATCCAATCCGATATTGATATGCCTCCTTTCAATAAATCAGCAATGGACGGATATGCCTGCAAAATGGCAAATATTGATAATGCGCTTGAAATACTTGAGGTAATTCCGGCAGGACAACCTCCATCAAAAGCCATAGGAAAAAATCAATGCTCAAAAATCATGACCGGTTCTATGCTTCCTGAAGGAGCTGATTGCGTTATCATGGTAGAGCAAACCGAGGAATTGGAAAACAATAAAATTCGTTTTACGGCCGGAAAATCAAAACCTAATTTTGTTCCACAGGGAGAGGATGTAAAAAAAGGTGATATTGTTCTAAAAAAAGGTACACTCATCAAACCACAGCATCTTGCAGTTATGGCAAGTGTAGGTTGCGTGAAGCCACTTGTATACAAAAAAGTAAAAGTTGGCGTTTTGTCAACCGGAGATGAACTCGTTGAACCTGATATTTTTCCTGGAACTTCCAGGATCAGGAATAGTAATGCTTATCAATTGGTTGCGCAGGCTGAAAGAATGGGATGTTGGGCAGAATATTTCGGAATTGCAAAAGACAATGAAGATCATAGCCAGAAAATGATAGAAAAAGCTTTGCACGAAAGTAATGTTGTTTTGTTAACGGGCGGTGTGTCAATGGGTGATTTTGACTTTATTCCTGATGTATTCAAACAAATGGAAATTGATATAAAATTTAAAAGCATAGCTGTTCAGCCTGGCCGGCCAACAGTTTTTGGCACCAATGGTGAAAAATATATTTTTGGTTTACCTGGTAATCCGGTGAGCTCATTTAATATTTTTGAACTGTTTGTTAAACCCATGCTTTTTAATATGATGGGATATAACTATAAACCCTTGAATATAAGATTACCTATGGGTAAAAAATACGCAAGAAGAAAGTCAACTCGAATGTCATTTTTACCTGTTATGATTGGTGATAAAGGAGAAGTTTTTCCGATAAAATATCATGGATCGGCTCATGTTCATGCTTTGGTTTTTGCAGATGGATTGATCAGCATTCCCAAAGGTAAAACAGAACTGCAAAAAGGAGAAATGGTTGATGTACGACAGATTTAACAGGAAAACCAATTACCTTAGAATATCAGTTACAGATCGTTGTAACCTGAGGTGTAAATACTGTATGCCGGAAGAAGGCATCAAACTTTTACCACATAAAGCCATTTTATCTTATGATGAAATTACAGAAGTGGTTAAAGTAGCTGTAGAACTTGGTATTGACAAAGTCCGTTTGACTGGTGGTGAACCACTTGTGAGAAAAGGAGTTGTTGAACTGGTCAAAATGCTTTCATCTATTAAAGGAATAAAAGATTTAGCCATGTCTACAAACGGGATATTATTAAAGAAATATGCCAAAGCATTAAAAGATGCCGGTTTAAACAGGGTTAATATCAGTTTGGATACAATGGACCCTGAAACCTATAAATTATTAACCCGTGGAGGCAACCTTCGTTATGTAATTGAAGGGATCAGGGCAGCACAAGAATTTGGCCTGAAACCTGTGAAAATAAACTGCGTTGTCTGGAATTCATCACAGGAAAAAGATGCCAGGGAAGTTGCAGAGTTTTGTAAGGAAAATGCTCTTGAAATCAGGTATATTCACCAAATGAATTTATCAACCGGAGAGTTTTCGGTTGTTGAAGGTGGAGATGGTGGCAATTGTTCAAAATGTAATCGTTTGCGGTTGACCTCCGATGGGAAGATTAAACCATGTTTGTTCAGTGATCTGGAATACAATGTAAGGAAATTGGGTGCGGAAAAAGCCATCAGACTGGCAGTTGAAAACAAACCCAAATCAGGGACATACAGTAAAAGTGGAAAATTTTATAATATCGGTGGATAAGTTGGAGAACCAAATTTCAGATTTCGGGTTTCAAATATCCCTGAATGAATTATTAACCAGATATTTGTTTTTTCGGGATGGTATTTATATAATTGATCTTGAACCATGAAAGAACTATCACACACAAACAAAGACGGCAAAGCAAAAATGGTTGATGTAGGCCACAAACCTGACCAACTGCGCATTGCCAGAGCTATTGGTCAGATAAGGTTAAAACCTGAAACGATCAGGCTGATTAAAGAAAATGAGATAAAAAAGGGGGATGTCCTCACAGTAGCGGAAATCGCCGGGATACAAGGAGGAAAAAAAACAAGCGACCTCATCCCATTATGCCATCCCTTGCCCATCACAAAAATCGAGGTCAATGCTTTTCTAACTGATGATTGCATAATTATTGAAAGTGAGGCTCGTTGCACCGGCAAAACAGGCATTGAAATGGAAGCACTAACTGCGGTTAACATTGCACTACTCACAATTTACGACATGTGCAAAGCTGTAGATAAAGAAATGGAAATTTATGGGGTAAGGTTGGTAGAGAAAACAAAAAAATAGATAATTTTGATTTAACCACAGAGGATCACAGAGTTATGCACGGAGAACACAGAGATAATAATACCTTAACCGGAAAAGTAATAGGTATTGCGATGAGAGTTCATAGTATCCTAGGTCCGGGTTTACTTGAGTCCGCTTATAAGGAAACACTGTATTATTATCTTAGCAAAGAAGGCTTGATGGTTGCCAAAGAATTTCCCGTTCCATTAAAGATAGAAGGGGTTGATTTGGAGTGTGGATATAGGATTGATATTTTAGTTGAAAATCAATTGGTTATTGAGATAAAATCCGTAGAAGCCCTGAATGACATTCACCTTGCTCAGATTTTAACCTATTTGAAATTGGGGAAATTTAAACTCGGGTTATTAATAAACTTCAATGTTTTAAAATTGAGGAACGGTATTAAAAGGGTAATCAATTAATTCTCTGTGTTCTCTGTGAGGTATATTTCTCTGTGTATCTCTGTGGTTAAAAAAATAAAAGCATGAAAAAAATAAAAGTTTTATCAGTCAACATTTCCGAAAAGAAAGGCACCGTCAAAAAGCCTGTTGAACGTATTTGGCTGGGAAAGAACGGGGTGGAAGGCGACGCCCATGCCGGTAGCTGGCACCGGCAGGTGAGCCTGCTCGGAAATGAAAGCGTTAAAAAATTTGAAGCGCTGGCCGGCCGGAAGATACAATTCGGCGAATTTGCCGAGAACATCACCACCGAAGGCATCAAGCTTTATGAAGCCAATCCCTTCGACAAGCTATATAATGATAACATTATTCTTGAAGTGACCCAGATCGGAAAGAAATGCCATGGCGACAGTTGTGCCATATTTCGTGAGGTTGGCAATTGCGTGATGCCCAAAGAAGGCATTTTTGCCCGTGTGCTCAAAAGCGGCAACATGCAGGCCGGTGACGAGCTGATCTATGAACCCAAAGTGTTCAGGGTAAAGGTCGTTACCCTGAGCGATCGCGCCAGCAAAGGAGAATACAAGGACAGGAGTGGTCCGCAGATTGAGGAGTTGTTTAGGGATTATTTTGACCGTATCAAATGGAGAGTGGAACTTGATCGTG
>CAZTAW010000273.1:0-4415 GCA_964611705.1 uncultured Bacteroidales bacterium | reverse complement strand
ATTGTCTCATGTAAATATCACTATTCAAAATAAATAAAATGGTGACTATTAAACCCGAACCATTCCGCGTAATTCGACAAAATTCCCGCCCGACTGAATGACATAAGTCGTACAGGCGGGTGCGTAATCCGTATTTACCAAAAACCGACAACCAACCCTGATGAAATACTCTCCTGCGTCGAATTTCACAGTTTACCCTCCCGTTAAATATTCACTTCGCAAGCTTCGTGAATTTCACGGCTCAGGCGTTGAATTGCGCAGCATCATTCAACTGGGGGGTAAGCAACCGACAACCGAAAACAACCATACAATTAATGACCAATTAACTGTAATTGGAATTTCATTAATGATTATCTTTGAAAAAAAGAAAACATGCTTAACATTAAAAAGAGATACCTTACTAATGAGAATAACCAACCAGCTGCTGTTCAGGTTGATATAGAAACATTTGAAAAAATAGAACAGATTATAGAAGATTATGCCCTTGCACAATTGATAGAAGAAAACAATCCACAGGAGAGTTTGACTCTTGAAGAAGCGAAAGCCTGTTATGATAAAATGCGCAAATAATGTCTTTAGAGATACAGATCAATAAAAGATTCCTTAAAGACTTATCACAGATACCCGAGGCACAACGCAAAAAATTGAATCATATGTATTTCAAGATGCTGGCAACTTCAAGGGCTTAAAAAACTCAAAGGGTATAAGTCTTATTACAGAATTCGGTTCGGAGACTATAGAGTCGGAATAAGTTACAGGGACAATATTTTGACTTTTGAACGACTACTGCACCGAAAAGATATTTATAAATACTATCCGTAATTCAAATTATAAAGAGCAAAGAGCTAAGAGTTGGCAGTTATCAGTTTTCGGTTATTAGTTGCTCGCCCCCTAATGAAATTAACTTCGTATTTCATAGGGTAAATTGTGAAATTCGATTCCGGTTCTTATAGGAAAAGAATATTTCATCAGGGTCACAAAACAGAAAAAAGAAAACTGACAACCGACCGGCAACCTTATGTATGACCGTTATTGAATTTATGGCTGAATGATAGAGCCTGGAGTAAGGGATAAGTGAACAGTTCAGTGTTCCTGGTTCAGTGTTCATTGTTTAATGTAAGGCTAAACCACGAACATTTACCTTGTTTATCCCACTTGTCCTGTGAAACCTCTTTTTGTTTCACTGGGATGAAATCACGAAGTGAATATTTCATAGGGATTTAACAGGGTGAATCAGAAAGCATTTCAAATGGCTATGGAAATCTTTTGGCTGACAAAAAAGTTTCCTAAAGAAGAAAGATATTCTCTAACGGATCAGATACGTCGCTCATCTCGATCTGTTGGCTCTTGTATAGTAGAATCATGGGCCAAAAGGGTTTATATTAAGTCTTTCGTTGCCAAATTAGTTGATTCACAATCAGAAGCAGCCTGCCCTGTGTAATAGTTAGTTAAAAAGATGATGTATTATAATTATGTTCTAAAAAGTTTAATGGACGGTAATTATTACGTTGGCTATACAAAAGACCTCAAGGCACGACTTCTGGAACATAGAACTGGTAGAGTAAAATCAACCAAACAGCGAAGACCTTTTAAAATTGTTTATTACGAAGTTTCCTTTAATCATGAGTCGGCGGTGAAACGCGAAAGATATTTGAAATCTACTTACGGACATCGATATCTTAAAAATAGATTAGGTGATAATCCTGAGGGTATTTCATTTTAATATTACACAGGGAAATAGACAAAATATTGGCTTGATATTGCACTGGCTTGTGAATATGTGGAAAAGAAAAAACACCATGAATTAATCGAAAAGGTTAATGAAGTACAGCGAATGCTGACAGGCATGATTAGAAATCCCGAAAAGTTCTGCAAAAAACCAAAACAATAATTCACCCACTACCTACTATTTACTACCTACTAATTACTGAAAACCGACAACCGACACCAAACATTCACCCCGCTTGCATTTTAAAGCTTTATAGATTATCTTTAAACAAATTATTGGAAATGGAAAATCAAATCACCATAAAATACCCCGGGAAAATACCGGATGCTATGCAGCTCTCGCGAAAGCAATTTGAGCAAGAGGCTAAAACAGCTATGGCTGTAAAGCTTTTTGAGATGAAGAAAATGTCCTCAGGGATGGCAGCAGAAATTGCAGGTATGGACAGAGTTAGCTTTTTGTTAACACTAAGCCAATACAACGTGAGCATGATTAATTACGACGAAGATGAATTAGAATCCGATATCCACAATGCCTGATTCTAAAACAACTAAACAACTAAGTTGCATAAAATTTTTAGCTTCGATAAAAAACAAAGACTATGAATAAAAAAGATGAGATACTTAAAGAGTTGTTGGTGTTGAGTCCACAAGAAAAAGCTTTAATTATAGACGAGCTATTGAAGAGCCTCGATGAGCCTGATGCGGAGATTGATAAATTGTGGAAACAAGAATCTGAGGCCAGAATTGATGCTTATGAAAAGGGGCAATTAAAATCTGTGTCAGCAGCAGAAGTTTTTTCAAAATATAAGAAGACCCGTTAATGGATGTCAGGTTTTTAAAAACGGCACAGATTGAACTTGATGAGTCTTTTGATTTTTATGAGGAACAGATTGACGGTCTTGGATATGATTTTATAAGGGAAGTTCTTGCAACTGTTAAAAGAATTAAAAATAACCCTAAAGCATGGACGCAATTATCAGCCAGGACCCGGAGATGTCTGGTAAACAGGTTTCCATTTGGAATAATCTATCAGCTCAGAGATAATGAAATATTGATTGTGGCAATAGCACATTTGCATCGAAAGCCCGGCTATTGTATGAACAGAATCTGATTTCATTGCTTCTTGTTCCGTGTTCCTGGTTCAGTGTTCAGTGTTCAGGGAAAGAAGTAGTCAGTAAATAGTACGCTCGAATTAATGCGAATTTTAAGCAAATTTTTGCGAAAGCTGCATGACAGACATTATTTATAAAGAAGTAGTAAAAAGATAGTAAATAGTAAGTAGTGGAAAGCAGTAGTAATGGATATAGAGGTTATAAGGATCTATCAAAATATTTCTCAACAATAACTAACATTGAGGAAAAGTAACTATATTAATTTGTCCGAAGGACTCCTTGGGAGAAAATTTGAAAATGAGAAAATTTGAAAATTAAAACCGCTACGCGGGAAATTCACCAATACCGATTATCGTGGCAATAAGACATAAGTTTTTGAAAGTAGATTTCAATAACCAACGTGTTTTTGATTTTAGTGTTTTTGTAGTGTAGAAAACGAACAACATGTTGGTTAGTTTTGTAGCCTAAGCGCCTAAACGTTTACCCTGTTAAATAATTCAATATCATGCAATTTTATTTTACTTATGTATTGCAAAGCCTAAAAGACAATAAATTCGAGACTAACAAAAATTCGCAATAATTCGTGACTTTTTAAGAAACAAAACAGACTATTTTATTATCCCATAAACATAATTATCTTTGGAGTAAATAAAGGAGAGTCAAAGAAATGATACAAATAAAAACAAAATTGACACCTGCTACACTGAAACAGCAACGGTTTAGAAAATATATGGGAAGGCGTGTGGAAATCATCATTCGCGAAATAGAAGAAAAGGATACCGGTACCTCTTGGAATTACTCCGGATCAATCAAACTCGGTGGACAATTAGATAAAGAAAATATCCGGGATCTGGCTAATGGATAAGTGGCTTATCGATACGAATGTCTTTGTTTATGATTTGGATGCTGATTCTATTTTCAATGCAGACGCACATCGTATCCTGACTTCAGAAAACGACCTGTATACCACTCATAAAAATATTACGGAGTTGTTTGCGGTGCTCTCAAAATTTCAGGTGAGCTATGATATCATCTTGAGTTATTATCATGATATCCGGAAAAACATACAAATACTTTACCCCGATGAAGAGAGCTTGCTTCATTTTGAATCTTTAGTTAATAAATACCGTGTTAAAGGTAATCGGATCTTCGATTTAGAAATAGTTTCAATCATGCTCACCCATCAGATTTCAACAGTTGCTACTTTTAATACCAAAGATTTTAAAGGCATAGCAGATTTAAAAGTTGTTTCATCAGTATATCAGTAAATTAGTTGATTCGTTAATTCGTTAATTGGTTAATTCGTTAATTGGTGATTAGTTTAACGAATCGGGGAAACCGAAAACAACCAACGAACAATCAATTACCCCAGTGAAATAAGAAGAAATTTCATCCCGGTGAAACAAAAAGAGGTTTCACCCCAGTTGATTGAAAGAGAATCAACGGGGCAGGCGGGATAAACAGGGCAGGCAATCAAATTACGAGCTTCAGCTCAAATTACCATTAATTCCCGATAAAAAATCAGCGATTTTATTACGATAATATAGTTTAGTGTAATGTCAAAAACATAAAATT
>CAZTAW010000272.1:0-4421 GCA_964611705.1 uncultured Bacteroidales bacterium | reverse complement strand
TGCAAGCTCAATCATTCGTCCCGGTGTGGCCAAATCGGGAATGATGCGGGAATACATTCAGCGTTTTCACAAGCCGGATGATTTTAAATACCTGCATCCCGTTATGGAAAAACAACTGAAGGAAACCTACGGGGTAATGGTTTACCAGGAAGATGTTATTAAGATATGCCATCATTATGCCGGACTCAACCTTGCTGATGCCGATGTGTTGCGTCGAGCCATGAGCGGAAAACACCGCAACAGGAAAGAATTTCAAAAGATCGTTGAGAAATTTTTCAGGCTCAGCAAAGAAAAAGGACGACCGGAAACAGTAACCAAAGAAGTCTGGCGGCAAATCGAATCTTTTGCCGGCTATTCTTTTTCAAAAGCACATTCTGCTTCTTATGCGGTTGAAAGTTTTCAAAGCCTGTACCTGAAAGCACATTATCCGCTGGAATTTATGACGGCTGTAATCAATAATTTCGGAGGCTTTTATCACTCATGGGTATATTTTAATGAAGCCCGAAGACAGGGAGCCCGAATCAACCTGCCGTGTGTTAACCAAAGCGAATATAAAACGATCATCACCGGAAAAGATATGTTCATCGGCTTTGTGCATATTTCCGACCTGGAAAATAAAACAGGAAACCTGATAGTGAAAGAGAGGAAACAACGGGGGAACTATACTAACCTGGAAGATTTTGTAAAACGTGTTCCTGCCGGGATTGAACAATTGATTATTTTGATACGCACCGGTGCATTAAGGTTTACGGGTAAACCTAAAAGCACCCTGTTGTGGGAAGCACATATGATGATCAATAAAGATTTGAAAAAGCCAAAAAATCATTCCTTGTTTTTCTTCCCAACAAAGCATTTCAGGCTACCCCAACTGGCGTATGATGCCATAGAAGATGCATATGATGAAATGCAATACATCGGCTTTCCGGTAACCATGACGTATTTCGATCTGCTGCAAACCAAATTCCGCGGCAAAGCCGGTAAGCTTATCAATCACGTTGGAAAGACAGTGCGCATGCTAGGTCAACTGGTTACCATTAAAAAAGTAATTACAGTTAAGAGAGAATGGATGGCATTCGGCACTTTTATTGACCATCATGGAGAATTTTTTGATTGCACGCATTTTCCGCCCTCTCTAAAAAGATATCCTTTTCAGGGTTACGGGATTTACCTGATCAAAGGAAAAGTAACCGAAGAATTTGGCTATGCCACCATTGAAGTGGAAAAGATGGCCAAATTGCCTATAAAAAAGGATCCGAGGGGAGAGTAATAATAGTTTTTGATTACATGAGCGGCTATCAGGTTATTGTTTTTTGAACTTTTGTTATCGGCTTCCGTTTTGCACCCTATTTCCATTCCGATCAGGGTATTTTGTAAGCGAATATTCCGAAATTTTCAGGCCCAATGATGTTTATTACTTATTGGGTTTCGGTGTGAGGATCAGTAACGAAGGTCTTGCTTACAACACCATTGTCATCAGGTTGAGTTATTTTCCGAAAGTAACTTCCGGTGGTAACCGCTGGGATTTTAACCTTTCAGGGTCAACTCCAAATTTATACGACAATATTGAAATCAGAAAACCCATTGTTGTTAACAACAACATTGTTTCCGGGTTTCAATGATAAATCCTATTGCTACAAACTTAAATACCAGTTATTTTCAATTTTGTATATCTTTCTTGTAAGCTCCTGTGCGGTTCTGTTTCCGTATTCAACCTGGTATCTGACAGTAGCCTGGGTGCTATCTTCATTGTAATTTTCTGCAATGACCTCAATCTCGTCAATGCCCTGGTGATTTTCCTGTAATCTTGCCCTGCCCTTCTTCAATGAAGTGAGAAACCTCTGCATGGTTGAATCCGGGTATTGATAAGCCTCGTATGTCATGGAAGCTACCTTTTCGAAGTTTTCATCTTCCCATTCATCAAAATAATAAACTACAAATTCACCCGGTGACAGCACACCCGTATCACCTTTGTGTTTTTTCTTGCCACAACCCAGGGCAAATAACACCATGCTTAATGCTGTTAAAATGAATATGTTACGGTATGTCTTTTTCATGATTTAATTCTTTTTTTTATTTCTGGTAAAGTGCAAAGTAATAAAAAATATCCAATATGGAATAATCCAGCCTTTCGCCCAGGCTTATTTCCTTTGGAAATTGAGTAACAAGCCTGGTATCGTAACGATATCCATTGAGATAATACGCTTCATACATCTTTTTCTTTTCCTCGGATAGTTCATGTCTGGGTGAACCATCATTAAAAGCTAACCTTCGGGTACACCACATATAATTAGATGTATTGCTCACAACCGGTTTAGCTATTTCCAGTTCCGGCAGGGGTTGTGCATCAGGAGCAGGATCCCAGTCGTCAACCAAACCTCTGAGCCGCTCAAGTTCTTTTTGGTTAGCCAGTATGTCCTGGTTTAGATCTGCCCGCTGATCTTCTATTATTAATATCTGATCATGCACCTGATCCCTGGCTTTTGTTGCTATGTGAATAATTACCTGCAACTTTCGGGTTGCCATTTCAATATCATTATCAAGTTCGTCAGTACTGCTTTCCCAGAATTGCTTTAGCTCGGGATACTTTGTCGGGTAATTTTTATCATTTGAATGAAACTGCAAAATATCGGCATGAATTACTTCTTCAAGCAGGTTGCTGTATTTCAACGCTCCCGAATTCTGATCGCGAAGATTCATTAATGCAAATGACATGCTTTGCATATCAGTACGCTGATGTATATGATCTCCGCCCGCCTGTGTAAATATAGGCTCCAGAACAAGCTGATCAACCACGGTTTGACAAAACTTAATACCATACAAAACCGGATTCATGCCTGCAGTTGCATTGCTTAACAAATCAACCAACCCTTTGAAACCTACTTTTGCCAGGTTTTCATTATGGATTGTTCTAGCTTCTTCTAATAACCTGACATCCTGTTTTTTCAATACCCTAAGGTTATCAGCCAATATCCCCAGTTCCTGGTGAAGCATTCTTTGCCGGGGAATTACGGATTCAAGTTGTTTGATCTTTTCCTTGATGGAGAGTTCCTGTGCATTTACTGACCATGCAAAGAGGATGATCAGAATTACTAAATATTTTTTCATTCTGTTGAATTTATATTAAAAAGCCTCATCTTCCATTGCTCATTTTCTTTCACAAGCTTGCATTGCTGATATTGACTTGTACTGTCGTTCCAGTATATTCTGTATTTAACTGTTGCTTTAATACCGGTGCTGTCAATTTTTTCATTAAGAATTTCCACCCTGTTGATACCCTTTTTGTTTTTATCAAGGTTTTCTTTTCCGGTTTTCATGGCCTTGATAAAATTCTCTCTATCTTCATCACTCAATTTCCCTGCATTATACATAATGTCTATGATTTTTTCTGCCTTGCCATCATTCCATAATTCATAATACTCCTGAACAACCGCCCCCGGTTCATCAGATGATCCTTTACCTGTATTATTATTATTGCATGAGAGTGTAAACGCAAAAAGCATTGCTATTAAAACTGTTGTGAGATTGTTTGTTTTTTTCATTTGATTAAAGTTTTGTTTTTCGTAATAAACTTATCTTATTGATTAACAACCTTTATCTGGTTACTGTTACTTTTATTTTAATTGCTCGTTTCGTCTCCTAAATATAAAAAGACTTGGCTATAAAAGAAATAATTTTTTAGCAATGTTAACATTTATTTATTATCTGACAGGGTGTAAACAAAATCTGCAAGAAATTTATCCTGAAAACGCAATGATTTGGATTTCTGAAAACGATGTTTCCTAAAAATTTAATTTGTAAATTTGCTTTAAATGTTAAGCCTATGAAATCAACGGATATAAATATAAACCTTCCACTTTCTTTCAATCAAGTCTTTGAGATAATTAAACAATTACCATATAATGAGAAATTAAAGATAAGTGAATACCTCAAAACTGAAACTAAACCTGAAAAACAATCAGATAAAACACTTACTCAATATGCAAGTGAAGATGTATTAGCCAAAGATTGGTTATTAGAAGAAGAAGAACAAGCATGGAAAAATTTGTAAAAAACGATTATTCAATTACTTTGGAAAACACCAATTTTGAAAAAGGATCGTTGAAAAAAATAAGTAATATTAGGCCAAACAGACTATTTACTGCTGAAAAGAATCTGATAATTCGCAATATTGGTAGAATAAATACTGAAGTTTTTGATGCAGTGATAGCAGAAATTATTGAAATACTTAGAAAATAAAATATATTTTCTCCAAAGGATAACTACCTGTAGAAAGTTATAACAAGAAATTATCCATTCTTAATGTACATCAAAACCCTGGTTAATACTCCTGTTTAACAGAATCCATCAACTTTATTTTTTTCTGTAAGGTTTATGCATTTCAACAGAAATCGGAAGAGCACCGTCTGAACTCCAGTCACACT
>CAZTAW010000271.1:0-4448 GCA_964611705.1 uncultured Bacteroidales bacterium | reverse complement strand
CTGAAATATAAAACAAAACACAATATATCATGAAAAATCCATTAACTTTAGCTACATTCGTTTTACTGGCTTTTATTTATGCCTGTCAGCCGGCCGGTGAAACCAGGAAAAGTGAAGAAATAATAGGAAAACCCGATATTGAGCTTAGCTCGGATCACATGACTCCGGAAGTACTATGGTCTTTTGGCAGGGTAAGTGGTCCGGAGATTTCTCCTGATGGAAAAACCCTTGTATATGGGGTTACCTATTATTCAATTGAACAAAACAAAGGTAACCGTGAGTTGTGCACTGTAAACATTGACGGTACAGAACAAAAGAAGATCACAACAAGCGCAAAAAGCGAGTATAATGCCATCTGGCGACCTGACGGGAAGAAAATCGGTTTTCTATACCCAACAGAAAATGGAATGCAAATTTGGGAAATGAATCCTGACGGAAGCGAAAGGACACAGATTACCAACATTGAAAATGGTATTACCGGATTTAAATATGCGCCTGATCAGAGCAAAATTTTGTATACCAAAGAAGTTGCTCTTGAAAATAAATTCAATGATTTGTATGAAGGTTTGCCAAAAGCTTCCGGTCGTTTAATGGACGATTTGATGTACCGGCACTGGGACGAATGGGTGGATACATACAGCCATGTTTTGTATGCTGATTACGATGGTAACAAAGTATGGAATGATAAAGATATCATGAAAGGTGAACCCTATCAGAGCCCGCTGAAACCCTTTGGCGGAATGGAACAGATTAACTGGACACCCGACAGTAAAACCATTGCCTATACCTGCAAAAAATTGTACGGCAAAGAAGCAACATTGTCAACCAATTCGGATATTTATTTTTACAATCTGCAAAGCGGTGAAACAAAAAACATGACCGAAGGCATTATGGGATTTGATGTTGCCCCGACTTTTTCACCGGAAGGTAAATACATGGCATGGGAAAGCATGGAGCGTGAAGGATATGAATCGGACCAGAATCGCTTATTCTTAATGAATCTGGAAACCGGCGAAAAAACATATGCTTCCAAAGGATTTGATCAAAATGCATATAGCCTTAGCTGGTCATCCGATAGTAAAGATATTTATTTCACCAGCGACTGGCATGGTGCTTTCCAGATTTATCAATACAATCTTGAATCCGGAAAAATCAATGCACTTACTGAAGGTCTGCATGATTACAGAAGTGTGACGGTAGCAGATGGAAAATTAATTGCTACCAAACAAACCATGTCAATGCCAACAGAAATATTTGCTGTTGACCCCGAGAACGGCGAAGCACAACAGATTACATTTACCAATAAATGGTTGCTTGATCAGCTTACTATGGGCAAAACCGAAGAACACTGGATCAAAACCCATGATGGCAAAGACATGCAGGTTTTTCTGATTTATCCTCCAGATTTTGATCCTTCAAAAAAATACCCGGGAATACTATATTGTAAAGGGGGGCCACAAGGCCCTTTAAGCCAGAGTTTCCACTTTAGGTGGAATTATCAGATCATGGCAGCAAACGGATATATTATTGTTGCACCGGCAAGAAGGGGCGTTTCGGGGTTCGGACAGGCCTGGCTGGAGCAGATCAGTGGTGATTACCACGGAAAAAGCATGCAGGATTATCTGACCGCCATTGACCATTTTGCGAAGAAGCCCTTTATTGATGAAGATAGATTGGGTGCGGTTGGCGCAAGTGCAGGTGGTTATGCCGTATTTTACCTTGCCGGAAATCATGATGGTAGGTTCAAAGCTTTAATCGCCCATGATGGTATTTTCAATGAAGAAGCACAATACCTCGAAACCGAAGAGCTGTGGTTTGAAAACTGGGATAAGGGCGGCCCCTTCTGGGAAGAGGATAACAAAGTGGCTCAGGAAGCATATAAGCATTCACCACATAAGTTTGTGCAGAATTGGGATACACCTATTTTGATTATTCATGGACAGAAAGACTATAGAGTTGTTTTCACCCAGGGAATGACAGCTTTTAATGCAGCAGTATTAAAAGATGTTCCTGCAGAATTCCTGTATTTTCCTGATGAAAACCATTGGGTACTCCAACCACAAAATGGAATTCTGTGGCAAAGAGTATTTTTTAACTGGTTGGATAAATGGTTGAAGAAGAATTAATAACACACTGATGACACGGATACTGCGAATTTTCGCTGATTGAAAAAGCGATTTTTCCTGAATCCGTGTCATTAATACTGAATAGTAGTTTATACATGGTTCGGATAACCAAATCAAAAACACTCCTTTGGATTGCACGTGTAATCGGCCTTATCGCATCTGTTGTTGCAATCTGGTTTATTGTTTCCAAAGGACTTGCCCCGGAGAACAAGGGGAATAACCAGATCATTACCATTAATGTAATGATGGTATTTTTGATCTTTGGCTTTTTGATCGGCTGGTTCAGAGAACGGGAAGGCGGGATTATTATGACATTCGGAAGCATTATGCTTTACCTTTACCTGTCCTATCTGCCACCCACATTGCTGCCATACCGTTATTTGTATATTCTTGCTTTTATGATTCCAGGGATATCGTTTTTGTATTTGAGCTATTTAATGAGTGGAAAGAAGAAAGATGAGGATTAAATTATTGTATTTCAGCTTTATAACAAATACTAAATTATCAAACATAATGATAAAGTAGTCTGATTATCCGACCCGGGCGATACGTCTACCCGAAAATTTCCCTTATTCATTATAATCCAGGCTGTAACTTTCCAATATGTTCTTATACCCTGGCGTTTCGATAAATTGCATAAGGGCCGGATTTATTCTGTTAAGCAGGTCATTGTTTTTTGAGGCAAAGCTAAAATATTCCTTGCTGTATGAGCTTGGAATAATCAGGATGTGTTCATGTAAATTCAGGTCGTGAACCATGTATCGCAATATTGCTTCATCATATACAAAGGCTTTGATCTTGTCCTGGTTTACATCTTCAAGACCGGTTTTGATATTTTGGTATTCAATAAAGATGATACCGTATTTCTTTAAAAATTCCGCACTAGCCGATCCTGCGATGGTACCGACTTTTACTTTTTTCAGGTCATCAATGCCATTGATATTCGATTCAAGCTTATTGATGGTTAAAGAAGAAGTTATGCCGGCCGTAAAACTTGAAATAACGATAATGGCCGTAAACATCCAGATAAATGAAATTACACGTCCCCAGCCAGTTCGCGGAGCTTTATCACCATAGCCAACGGTTGTCATTGTAACTGCCGACCACCAGACCCCGTCGCCAATTCCTTTTGCGCCCCGGTGAAACTGTTCAGTGTTGCGCCTGCGTTCAACAAGCCATAAGATGAAACCGAAAATGAAAATGATAAACAGGAGAAGAAGAACGGCTTTCATAAAATCAAGAGAAAATAAATTTTTCAGGAAAACCAATAAACTGTTTTCGCTATGCGGCTTTGTAGCAATACCTAAGTTGGTTATATAAAACGGCTGCGTAAAGTTAAACCTGGTCATCCGTTCGGCTGTTACTGTCAGCGGGTTGATGCTAAGGTCAATTTCGTTTTGTTCAAGTGCCTTGAGCAAACCGGGTAGATTATATTCAATGAACTCATACTGTATGTTCAGGCTTCCGGCGATTTCATTCCAGAGATCAACACTAACACCGGAATAACCAACATCTGTTTTAATTACAAAAGGTGGTGAGATTTTTAAACCCACTTTGATTTTTTCTTCATTCACTGAATATACCGGGTTAAAAGAAACTGAAATCAGCAGGAAAGCAAGAAATGGAATTATTAATTTTTTCATGATAAAAAATTATTAGCATTTTTAAATGACCCTGATTTGCTAAGAATAAACCAAATATACTATTATTTATAATATGTAAAGAGATTTTGTTTTATTCTACAACAAGCGATTTGATCTTCATTTCTTTACCTGCAATTATCTCAGTTTTAAAACTATTGCATTTCGGGCAGATTGAAAAAAGATCATCAACTTTGTATTCATTCCGGCATTCAAGGCATCTTGCCTTTGCATCAATCATGACCACTTCGCGTTTTGCATTTTGCAAAGGAGTGCTTTTTACGGCTTCCTCCATCGCAAATTCAAGTGCATCCAACACAATACCGGATAATGTACCAATCTCCAATACAAGCTTGTTTACCTGTTTGGCATTGGCTTTTTGCAGTTCCTGCTCACTGATCTCCACAATACTCATTGCAACCGACATTTCATGCATGATCCGCAGAGTTTTTGCTACAAAGGTAACAAATCTTTATCCCTTACATTTAGTTGTTAATTGATTCACAATGAAAAGAATGGAATAATTTATTCTTCATTTACTTGATTTGCCTGTCACTTTTTAATATATTTATATTATTAAATACAAAACAATCATAAGGAGGGTTAAAAATGACCAAGCAAATGTCTCTCAATGTAAAGTGTATTACCTGTGGAAATTCATTAATGGATTATCATCAACTGG
>CAZTAW010000270.1:0-4466 GCA_964611705.1 uncultured Bacteroidales bacterium | reverse complement strand
AAGGCATTTCAACTATAATATTGACATAAAACCAAAAATTGATTTTGTTTCTTTTGAGTTATCCACCGAATTTATCAAAAGCGTTGATGACTCTTTGAGCGATGAAACAAAAGACCGGAAAGCTTTTTCAATAACCCTGAATGACGAAAGTAAAGCCGAATTTGTGGAGGAAACCTCTAAGAGCAACGGTATAGCAGAAATAAACATTGACTATCTAACCCGTAGATTAAATGAGACAATTGATAATCCTTTTCAGGCAAGAGTAATCAGCCAAAAAATACTAAAACAACTTGAAGAAATTATAGGTCAAGAAAAAATAAAAGAACATTTCAGTTTTGTTGCATCGCTGGTTACAAAGGAATATGTAAAGGAAAAAGTAAAACAAGAGGAATTTATTTTCATGAAACTTCTTGAAGATAAAAAACTCGTTTTAGCAGTTTCTGACAATGAAGAATCAGGTTTCAAAGTTCCTGATAAAGATATTATTACAGTCAATACAATTCCAAATACGTATAAATATTACCTTTTTGATGATGTTGAGTTAAGCACTATGAATTCTTTGGAAAAGAAAGTAGGTGATATTTTAGATAAGCAGGAAACAATTCTTTGGTGGTTTAGAAACAGGGCAAGTAAAAACTGGTATTCAATTCAGGGCTGGCAAAAGAATAAAATCCGTCCTGATTTTGTGGCAGCTAAAAAGAAGGAGAATGATGAGTTAGAGTTAGTTTATATCATTGAAAGTAAAGGAGAACATTTACTTGGTAATTTTGACACAACTTACAAAAAGAAAGTTCTTGATATAATGACAGAACAGAAAAAACAAGAAAAAATCAAGGCCTATCAAATGCAGATTCCATTTGAAGAATTTGTCGTAAATGATAAAGTTGAGTGCTACCTGATTGAGCAGGGAAAAGAAGAAGAAAACGTAAAAAAGCTAATGAAATGATTATCCAGCACACATCGTTTCTTCGCTGTCAGGCACGTTTGGCATTCCGGCAAGACTTGCCCTCAGTCCCAAAATGCCAAAAGTGGCTTCCAACCCGTCAAGCTTCTTCGCACCAACTGAGAAAATTATTTTTAATAAATTAGCTCATTCGAACCAATCTTTACAGAAATGAAGAAAATATTATCACTTTTCGTATTGCTAAGTTTAATTGCCTGCAAGACCACTGAAAAACAAAAACAGGAAGAAGAAAAAACGGATGCAGGCTATGAGATTCTTTATAAAGTTAATATGTCGGAAAATATTGAATTCAAGAATCTCAGCCCCAAAGGAAGTGCAATTGAGTTGGATTACCGTGCTGTGGGCACACAAACCCGTAAAAAGTGGGGCTTAAAAATGGTTGATATGTCAAAAGGACCGGGCTCAGCTTCTATTGAAGGTAAGCAAAATGTTGAGTTCCCTTTCTGGGGTAAGCTTACCTATCAATCGGATGAAGGACAGGCAGAAATGGAATTCAAAATATATGAGAAAGGCTACTGGCAGATCATAATGACAACACTTTCGCTTGATTGATCAATAAATTAATGAATGTGTGCAATTTACTCAACTTCTGATTACTGCAGATTTATGATCTGTATTTGATTATCAATCCTGAAAAAGCTCTGGCGATAGAAGGTTTATTCATGCCAAATTACCTGATCCGTATCGGTATAAAACAAAACAAAGTTAATTCGTTTTCCCGGCAATAATTTTAGGGTTCGGGCTTTCCATTACCTGGTTTAATAAAACAGGATAAAACTGATTGGTTTCAATTTCTTTTGATTTCAGTTCAAGGGGAACATAATATTCTCCGTATCCCTTTGCTATATGCCTATCATTGATCCTTTCCACCAGCATTGTTTGTTTTTTGCCGAGCAGCGATCTCATATATTTCAGCTTATTTTTGGTTGAAATTTCCCTGATAATTTTGCTTCTTTCGCTTTTGATTTTTTCGGGTATTTGCCCTTCCATCTTCGCAGCAATAGTTCCATCTCGTTTTGAGTATTTAAAGGTATGGATGTGACTGAACCCGATTTCCCGGACAATGTCAACAGATTGATTAAAATCTTCTTCTGTTTCTCCCGGAAATCCAACAATAATATCAGTTGTAAAATTAAAATCAGGATAGCGGGTTCTTATTTTTTCTATCATCCCGGTGAATTCTTTCAAATCATACATCCTTCTCATTTTTGAAAGAATTTTATCTGATCCGCTCTGCAGGCAAAGGTGCAGATGAGGCATTAGTTTTGGATGAGAAAACAAATCAAACAGTTTTTCCCCGAAACCCTCCGGTTCGATGGAAGATATTCTCACCCTGAATTCACCGGGCAGGTTAAGAATTTTCTCAACCAGGTTCTCAAAATTACATCCTTCATAATTATACCTTCCGATATTTACTCCCGTAAGCACTACTTCTTTAAATCCGAAATCAATTACCTGCTTTATGTTCTCAAGAATGTCTTCTGTCGGACGGCTTTTTTCCCTTCCCCTTACTTTCGGAACAATACAATACGTACAGAAATGATTACAGCCATCCTGTATTTTGATCAGGCTACGGGTGTGGAAAGTTTTTTTTGCCGGTTCAAATGCAAAAATATCTGCAGGATAGGATTCAATATCTGCAGGATTTCCTTTCAGATGTGAATCAATTATCGTGAATGCGGAGGTTTTATGCTTATTATCAATAAAAAGGTCAATGCCTTGCCTGTCCGGAAATTTGTTTGCCGCATCATCAACCATGCAGCCGGTTACAACAAGCAAGGGATCATGTTTCTGGTTTTTTACTTTATTGATCTCCTGCCTGGATTTCTGATCGCCTTGATTGGTCACAGTGCATGTATTAATGAGGTAAATGTCTGCCTGTTCAGTAAAAGATACAATTTCATAATTGTTTTTATCGAACCGGGAAACTATTGCATCAGTTTCGTATTGGTTAAGGCGGCAGCCAAGCGTCTTGAATGCAATTCTTCTTTTCTTCATGATTGCATTTGTTTTGTTTCTGAGTAGCGCAGTTCTCCTTCAATGGAATAGGGTGTGGAAGAAGTTACTTTAATCATGGCAAAACTTCCGATCAGTGAATCATCTGTGGATGGGAAGCGTATAACGATGCGCCCTTCTGTGTGGCCGCTGAGGTAGTTTTCTTTCCGGTCTTTTCCTGTGACAAGTACCCGTATTTCCTTTCCAATCATATCTTTATTAAATAAAGAGGAGTGCTTTTTCAAAGTTCCCGTTAAGCGATGCAATCTTTCCCTTTTTGTTTCAGACGTTACGTCATCTGCCCATCTGGAGCTTCTGGCGCCCGGTCGGGGAGAGTACTGTGCTATATAGGCCATGTTGTATTTAAACTCTTCCATGGCCTTGTTCGTATTTTCAAATTCTTCCTCAGTTTCGCCTGTGAATCCAACAATTATATCCGTAAATATGGTTGCCTGCGGAATCGTATTTTTTATTTTTTGTATGATCTTCCGGTATGTTTGCAGGTTGTGTTTGCGGTTCATTCTTTTGAGCACTGCATCATCACCCGATTGCAAAGGGATATGGATTTGCTTTGCAAGGCATGGACTGGCAGCAATTATATCTATTACTTCATCTGTCATATCCCGGGGATGCGGGCTTGTAAAATAAACCCGGAAATCTTTACCTGATTTATTCCCAAACTCACCTATCCTTTTTAATAGTTCAGCAAAGCTGATCTCTTTACCTTTTTTATCAAGTCCGTATGAATTTACATTTTGGCCCAGCAAAGTAATACTTTTGTAATCCTGATCAACCAGGCTTTTTAGCTCTTCCATGATCTCTTCCGAGGGCCGTGATAACTCCCTTCCTCTTGTGTATGGAACAGCACAGAATGTACAGAATTTATCACAACCATTCTGAATGGGAATGAAGGCTTCAAACCCGGATTGATAGCTCGGTTGAATGTTCCAGAAATCCCCGATATGCTCATTCATTTGAAAATTGTTTTTGAAATGATGAATGGAAGCAGGGGAGGAGACACCATATTGCTGAATGAACTCAGGAAGCTTTTGTAATTCGCTCATCGGGAAAACGATGTCGAAAAGCTTAAGGAGTTTTTCCTTATCATCGGGCAAGACACAACCCGTAAGAAAAGTGATCAGGTTTTCCTTGTTTTTACGTTTGTTCCAGCGATGTATTTTATTGTATACTTTATTAATGGCTTTTTGCCTGACTGAGCAGGCGAGAATTCCCAGTAGCCTGGCTTCGGATTCATCATCAGTCCATTGGTAACCGGCCTGGTTCATGACTGTTCGTACTCTCTCACTGTCAGAAATATTCATCTGGCAACCCAGTGTGATGATATGATATTTGTATGCGTTTTTTGACATTATGTAAGGTATACAATGATTAAAGATAGGAATTATTGTTTATACTGAATCTTACATAAAATGCAATGCATTTTTTTGTTAGATTCAGTTATACCGATAAGAGCATAAGATCAACTATTGCAAACCTGTTCCGTATC
>CAZTAW010000269.1:0-4478 GCA_964611705.1 uncultured Bacteroidales bacterium | reverse complement strand
TTCCTTTGTTTGGGCAAACAAAGTTGCACCTAAGTTTAAAACCAATAGCATTAATAATATTTTCTTCATAACCAAAAAGTTATAACACAAAGATAGGATATTTATTATTATTTCACAACAAATAAAAAAAATAGCATTGTACAGAAAAAATCAAGGTGGAAAATGGAAGTTTACCTGCAATCGAACGACCCGGGGGAATTAACAGTCAGTATTACAAGCCCTCAGGCAGGAGAGGAATACCTTGATCATGAAACCATACATTTTACCAGCGAGATAGGCAACCCGCTCATAAGCGGCGAAAACTGCAAATGGTACTGGTCCTATCCAGTTGAGAATACTATTTTCAGCGAGGAATGCGAATGCGAAGGCTCTGCCAACGATTTCGGAATAGCTCCCGGTAACCGCACTATCACTTTGCATGTTAGTGATGCTGTCAGGGAAACAAAAGACCAGGTGCTGATTAAAGTTCATAGTACTGTTGGATTAGAAGAAAACGATAAACCTAACAATAAAATATGGCCCAACCCGGCATCAGACAGACTGTTTATAAAAACACAAGAAAAAATTGACTGTATTGAAATTTGCAATATTTCAGGGCAGGTAATCTCAAAAAGTGAAAACCCGGACAAAAGACCAGAATACGAATTAGACATAAGCAAATTGGCCAAAGGGATGTATATCCTGAAGTTGTATTCGGCAAAAGGTTTAACTATTGAAAAATTCGTAAAATAGGGATTTTACATGAAAACAACTTTTCAAAATCTTTGTTATCTTTGTAGTAAATCTCATCATATGAGAAACGTTATATTGATTTTCGGTTTGATAATCCTAAGCACTTCGCTTTATCCGCAAAAGCAGCAGGAAGTTCCATATACCCTGGCCGACCGCGACAGGCTTATCCGGGTTGAAGCAAGAATGGAAGCTTTGGATGCTAAAATGGAAGCTTTGGATGCTAAAATGGGAGCTTTGGAGTCAAATGTTGAAGTAAGGTTTGAAACACAACAAACCCAAATCAACGACCTGAAAACAATGTTCTTCTGGGGTTTCGGGATTTTAATTACCCTTAATATTTTTATTCTCGGTTTTATAATCTGGGACAGGCGCACTGCAATGAAACCTGCAATGGACAAGGCAAGCTCAGCCAGTGAAAAAACAAGAAATCTTATTGTTGTGTTAAGGGAATATGCAAAAAAGAATCCCGACCTGGCTGAAATAATGAAGATGCATGGGTTTCTTTAATCCGGGGAACCTCCATACATCAATCTATCCATCAATCAATAATCTTGTTCAAAAAAATGATTTTTTTCATAATCCATACATTTTTAGAAATAAAATTTTGATAAATAAAACACATCTGAAAGTTCAAATCTTACCATCATAAACATTACTTTTGCACAAAACTTAATTCTTGGAAGATTTTTTAAAACATCTCAACGAACCACAGCAACAAGCTGTTACACAAACCGAAGGCCCCGTTATGGTTATCGCCGGGGCCGGTTCGGGAAAAACCCGTGTACTTACTTACCGGGTAGCTTATCTTTTATCTGTTGGCGTGGATCCTTTTAACATTCTTGCCCTTACATTTACCAACAAAGCTGCCAGGGAAATGAAGGAAAGGATCATAAAACTGATCGGCAGCACCGAAGGTAAAAATGTATGGATGGGTACTTTTCACTCAATATTTGCAAGGATATTACGTGTTGAAGGCCATCACCTTGGTTACCCTCAAAATTACTCAATCTATGACACAGACGATACCAAAAGACTCATTAAATCCATCATTAAGGAACAGAATCTGGACGATAAGGTTTATTCGCCAGGTTATGTTATGGGTAAAATTTCATCTTCGAAATCTTCATTAATCTCTGCAGAAGTTTATAATCAAAATTTGGATATTCGCGCTGCTGACGAATCATCAGGAAAACCCAAAATCGGTGCCCTTTATGCCATTTATCAAAAAAGGCTGAAAAAAGCCTCTGCAATGGACTTTGATGATCTGTTGTTTAATATGTACATCCTCCTGAAGGATTTTCCCAACCTGCTTTATAAATACCAGCAACGATTCAAATATATCCTTGTAGATGAATACCAGGATACCAATCATGCACAATACATGATCGTAAAAAGCCTGGCGGCTAATAATGAGAACCTTTGTATTGTTGGAGATGACGCGCAGAGTATTTATGGATTCCGGGGAGCAAACATTCAAAACATATTAAATTTTAAACATGATTATCCTGACCACAAAATATTCAAGCTTGAACAAAACTACCGATCAACCAAAACCATTGTAGGAGCAGCAAATGGTGTCATCATAAATAATAAAGACCAGATATTCAAAGAAATATGGACAGATAACACCGAAGGCGACAAGATCAATGTTTTTAAAGCTGCTACCGACACCGAAGAAGGAAACATGGTTGCCAATTCCATATTTGAGCTGAAAATGAATTACCAGCTTAAAAATGAGGAGTTTGCTGTTTTATACAGAACCAATGCGCAATCACGTTCAATTGAGGAAGCGCTCAGAAGACTCAATATCCCTTACCGGATATTCGGCGGGCTTTCTTTTTACAACCGAAAAGAAGTTAAAGACTTGCTGGCATACTTCCGACTGGTTGTCAACCCAAAGGATGAAGAGGCCCTCATCAGAATAATCAATTACCCGGCAAGAGGAATTGGAAAAACAACAATGGAGAAATTGATTGTTGAAGCAGACAGAGTCAACAAATCAATTTGGGAAGTTTGCGAAAACTTAGAATTCTCCAACCCCGGATTAAATGCAGGAACGCGAAAAAGGATCATGGATTTCATTACAATGATTAAAAGTTTTGCAACCCGGATAAGCAAAAAAAATGCATATGATGTGGCCAAGCACATTGCTTCTTCAAGTGGATTACTAAAGCAACTTTATGAGGATAAAAGCCCTGAGGGTGTGAGTCGCTTCGAGAATATTGAAGAATTGTTAAATGCCATCAAAGAATTTACCGAAAAGGAGCGGGATTTAATAGCAGGAGAAGAAACCACCCGTGAAAAAAACTCAATCCGCACCCTGGATGAATTTTTGCAGGAAGTAGCCTTGTTAACCGATGCCGATAAAGAAGACAAAGACAATACCGATTATGTATCACTGATGACCATCCATATGGCAAAAGGTCTGGAGTTTCCTTATGTTTACGTTGTTGGCCTGGAAGAGAATCTTTTCCCTTCCATTCTTTCTCTCAATTCAAGGTCAGACCTCGAAGAAGAACGCAGACTTTTTTATGTTGCCCTGACCAGATCAATGAAAAGAGCAACACTTTCTTACGCTGAAACCAGATACAAATGGGGTAATCTTACCATCTGCGAGCCCAGTCGCTTTCTTGAAGAAATAAAAGAAAAATACCTGCAGCAACCGAAAAAAGCCTCCGTTCATCAATCTGATTTTTACAAGCCCGAACCTACTTTTTCGGGGAAACAGGAGAATCCATTAAAAAACCTGAAAAGAAAGAATCTCCGACGCATGACCAACGTCAAAAACTCATCTGTCGGAGAACAAATGGATATTGACTCGCTTCAAACGGGTATGGAAGTTGAGCACAACAAATTCGGCAAAGGTAAAATATTGCAAATCGAAGGAAACGGAGCCAATAAAAAGGCAACAGTATTCTTTAGTGGAATCGGAAAGAAACAATTATTGCTGAAATTTGCCAGACTTAAAGTTTTGAAATAAAATAATTTGTATATTTGTCCCTTCATTTCGCCATGAAGGAGAAAAAATAAGTAACAACACATTATATCATACGCATATGGAATATAACACCACTCGCGAAAAACTGATAATACCTGAATACGGAAGAAACGTTCAGAAACTTATCGAATACGCCATGACAATTGAAGACCGTGAAAAAAGGAACAACATGGCACATCTCATTGTACACATCATGGCACAAATGAATCCCCATGTAAGGGAAAACAGTGATTACAGGAGAAAACTCTGGGACCATATGTTCTTTATCTCAGATTTTAAACTCGATGTAGACTCACCCTACCCGAAACCCACGGCTGATATATTAACCGAAAAACCTCAACCGCTGGAATATAAAGGTAATGAGATTAAATTCAGGCATTATGGCAAAAATGTAGAAAAGATAATTCAGGCTGCTATTGAATTCGAAGAAGGAGAAGAAAAAGATGCCCTGATTCAAACCATCGCCAATCACCTGAAAAAATCATACCTGAGCTGGAACAGGGAATCAGTTAATGATAGCATGATCAATGAACATCTAAAAACACTCTCGGATGGTAAGCTTTATTTGAAAGAAGACATACAACTGAATTCAACTTCGGAAATTCTTGCAAAAACCAAAAAGAAAAGGCATATAAAACGTGACAAGCGGGATTCAAGAGATAACCGAAACAATAATTACAGTAATAGAAGAAGAAGAACTTACAACAACAAATAGTTATTATTTTTTTATTTGTTTTCCATTCTATTA
>CAZTAW010000268.1:0-4480 GCA_964611705.1 uncultured Bacteroidales bacterium | reverse complement strand
CCTTTGATTTTAACCTGGATAGTCTTACAGAAAGATCAAAAAATTATTTTAGTAAAGGGGAAATCGTCTATCTGGCGGAAGGTGTGGATTTGCAAATCAGGGATGGAGGTTTTGAATTTAATTTCGACAATACTGTTATTTATGAAAATGATAATATAGAACTAAAAATTTCAAATGGCAGTGTTGTATATGATCCGGAATATGAATTTGAGTTTAAATTCAAAAACAAAGCAGTACAAAAGCTTGCTTTTTATGCTGATGAAGCTTTACTAACAAATAACATTGATGTTGCATTAAATGCCGAATATGAAGATGATATAGATGATGAAATAACGCTTGCAAAATATAAGCATATTATTGGTTTCGCAATTGGATTTGTGCCAGTTTGGATAACGATAAACCTCGACCTTAATGCACTGACTCATTTTGGAATTGATGCAGAATTTGAGGCTTCGGGCGGTTTTACTAATGAAAATACCATCTCATTAGGTACACGGTACGAATATGGAAAATGGGAAAAGATATGGGACCTGGAAAAAGACAATACCATCCACCCAATTGAATATTCCGGTTCAATAAACCTGCATGAAAAACTCACAATCGTTCCCGCTGTTTCTGTTAAACTATATGGTGTGGCGGGACCCTATTTTAATGCAGAACTCTGGCAATCATTCATATTTAATTATATTTTACCATCAATGGATTTTGATGCCAGCCTTGATGTAGGGCTTGACGCAAATGTTGGGGCGGATGTTACAATTTTTGGATATACACTTTATAATTATAACAAATTCATACCAGGCTTTGATTACAACATCTGGAATGTTCCTGACACGCTGTTAAAAGAATCAGGAGATAACCAGAATGGAGAACCCGGAGAAGAACTATCCGAACCCATTCAGGTTAAGATTACAGATAACTACGACAATGGTTTCCCCTTTGTTGCTGTGCATTTTGAAGTAACGAAAGGCGGTGGAAGCCTTGCAGATACAACTGTGTTAACTGGTGATAATGGCTATGCTTATACTTATTGGACTTTGGGACCGGATACAGGTATAAACAAAGTTGAGGCATCTGTGTATACAACCAATGGAGAGCATATTGCCGGATCCCCGGTTGAATTTACAGCAACAGCATCAAATGCATTACCGGCCGTCACAACAGGTAATGCAATAAATATAACAGATACAACGGCTGATGTTGAAGGAGAAATTACCAGCCTGGGCGGATCAGACATAATAAGTTATGGCCACTGTTGGTCAACTTTCACTAACCCAACTGTGAATGATAGTTATACTGACCTTGGATCATCAGATACAACAGGCTCATATATAAGCAATCTGACTAATCTATTTTCTGATACAACTTATTATGTTAGAGCTTATGCAGAAAACAATGAGGGGTTATCTTATGGCAATGAGGTAAGTTTTACAACTACAGGCGGTGGCTCAGGTGCTTGTGATGGAGTTACAGAAGTTACATACGAAGGGCAAACATACAACACCGTTGAAATAGGCGACCAGTGCTGGTTAAAAGAAAACTTAAATGTTGGAACAAGAGTAGATGGTGACCAGGAACAAACAGACGATGGAACAATTGAAAAGTATTGTTACGATGATGAACCGGATAGTTGCGATGTATACGGAGGCCTATATCAGTGGAATGAAATGATGCAATATGTTACAGATACTGCAACCCAGGGAATTTGTCCCTCTGGATGGCATATTCCAACAGATTTTGAATGGAAAACCCTTGAAGGCACTGTTGATACCCAATATGGTATAGGTGATCCTGAATGGGATGGTACAGGATGGCGAGGTTATGATGCCGGGGAACGTTTAAAATCAACTTCAGGTTGGAATAATAATGGTAACGGAACCGATGTCTTTGGTTTCACAGCCTTGCCGGGTGGCTACCGCTACACCAGCGGTTCGTTCAGCACCCTGGGTGAAAACGGCTACTGGTGGTCGTCTACAGAGTACAGCAGTTCCCACGCATGGCCCCGGCGCCTCCTCTATAGCCACTCTGAGGTGCGCCGGTACTACGAATACGAGCCAATCGGTTTGTCTGTGCGCTGCCTCAAGGACTGATTGACTATTTGACTATTTTGGGGTTTGGGGCGAATTTATCCCGTGAAATGCGAAGCAAATATTACGGGAGCCCCATCGAATTTTTCAGAATTTTCGCTACTTATTATCAGTTGCCGGTTTACACCGTTAAATAGCTAAAATAAGCCGAAGGCTTATTTAACGGGATGAACAAAATTTGTTATGATTTGCTGATAATGACCTTTCATACTGTGAACCAAGAATATCAGCCCATAAGGTCACACTTTCAGTTAAAAAATCAATGTTTATTTAACAAACATTTAATATAAACTTATAATGTATAAATGCGACAAAAAATAATTGTGTAATACATTTGCACTTTCAATAAATTAAAGAAACCGGATTAAAGAAGGGTGAAATTAAAGGAGAAAAAGTAAAATATTGCTTGAATACAAATAAAATCAATAAAAAATGAAAACATTAAAAATTACAATTTTTATTATATTATTTACGTCTGGCTTTTCTGGAATTGCACAGACTTTTTATAAGCAATTACAAGATTACTCAAATGAAGTGTCACACGAATTTAACCTGATAGAAAAAGACAGAAAATGGCAACTGGATTCTATTGCAGCTTATATCTATCAAGATTGGAATAAAGATAAAAGTATAAATGTTTTGTTTATTTGTACGCACAATTCAAGAAGAAGTCACATGGCTTCTCTTTGGTTTCAGGCAGCAACATACTATTACGGGCTAACCAATTTTAACACCTTTTCGGGTGGCACAGAAGCGACAGTCTTTAATAAAAGAGCTGTAGCAGCACTCGAAAGTTCCGGATTGAAGTACAGCATTGCAGATTCTTCCCAAAAAAATATTGTTTACACCTTCAAATTTGGTAAAAGATACCCTGTTAAAGAACAATTTTCAAAAAAATTCTCTCACCAAAGTAATCCTCAGAAAGATTTCGTTGCAATAATGGTTTGTTCCGATGCTGATAAAAGTTGTCCATTTGTTCCGGGCGCTGACAAGCGATTTTCTCTGCCTTATGAAGACCCTCGATATTCAGACAATACAGCTTCCGAAACGGCAGAATATGATAAAACATGTCGTCTTATTGCACGTGAAATGTTCTATCTGGCAAATCAGGTAAAGCAAAAAATTGCAATTTATCAGGAATCAAAGAAAAAATAACTATACCGATTCGGAACAGGTTTGCAATAATTGATCTTATACTCAAATCGGTATAACTGAATCTAACAGAAAAATGCAATGCATTTTTTGTAAGTTTCAGTATAATTTTCAAATTACTCTTTTACCGCTTTTACCCCTGGTAATTCCTTGCCTTCAATATACTCCAGCATGGCGCCGCCGCCGGTTGAAACATAACTGACTTTATCTGCAAGTCCCATTTGAGTTATAGCAGCAACCGAATCTCCTCCGCCTACCAATGAATAAGCTCCGTTTTCGGTTGCTTTGGCGATAGCTTCTGCGATGGCCCTGGTGCCTTTGGCAAAATTCGGCATTTCAAAAACACCCATGGGGCCGTTCCACAGTATGGTTTTGGATCCGGCAATTACCTCACTGAATTTTTGTATGGCTTCTTCACCTATATCCACACCCATCCAACCATCAGGGATATCATAGGAGTTGGTTTGTTTTGTTTCTGCATTATTATCAAATTCTGCAGCGGCAATGGCGTCTTTTGGCAGGTAAAGAATAACTCCTTTTTCGCGGGCTTTTTCGATGATCTCATTGGCTTGGTCAATCAGGTCATCTTCTACCAGCGATTTGCCAATATTTCCCCCCAATGCTTTAATGAAGGTAAACATCATTCCGCCCCCGATGATGATGTTATCAACTTTATCAATCAGGTTTTCGATCACTTCCACCTTGCCCGAAACCTTGGCTCCGCCTAAAATGGCTGTAAAAGGCGCTTTTGGTTCTTCCAGAACTTTGTCCATGTTTTTGATCTCATTTTCCATGATGTAGCCAAAGAGCTTGTTTTTAGGGAAAAACTGAGCAATTACCGCTGTGGAAGCATGTGCGCGGTGCGCTGTTCCAAAGGCGTCGTTTACATAAACATCGGCCAGATTGGCCAGTTTTTTTGCAAATTTTTCATCACCTTCCTTTTCTTCTTCATGAAAGCGGAGGTTTTCAAGTAGTAAAATATCTCCTGCCTGCATACCGGATGCGATTTCTCTGGCATCATCGCCAATGCAATCATTGGCAAATTTAACTTCCTTACCCAGTTTATCGGAAAGATAGGAACGGAGGTGCTTCAAAGAAAACTTTTCTTCCGGTCCTGATTTCGGCCTTCCCAGGTGAGACATCAGGATAACAGCCCCGCCTTTTTCCAATATTTTTTGAATGGTTGGAATCGCTGCCGTTCCTTCCATTCCCACATCCGATATCAACATTTATACCCTTAA
>CAZTAW010000267.1:0-4505 GCA_964611705.1 uncultured Bacteroidales bacterium | reverse complement strand
ACCTTTGCCCTGATCTTATGATAACCATTAAGGATGGAACGCGGATTACGCGGATGCAGGCAACGCGGATGAGTACGGATAAGAAAATATTTAAAAAATCTGCGGAAATCAGCGCTTGAAAATCCGCTTTATCAGCGTGCCATAAAAAATAGAACGCAGATTACGCGGATGCAAGCAACGCGGATTAAGACGGATAAAAAATTTTATATAAAATCAGCGGAAATCCGCGCTTGAAAATCCGCTTTATCAGCGTGCCATAATTAATAGAACGCAGATTACGCGGATGCAGGCAAAGGAGTAGGCGGTGCCTCCGGTTAATCCTGGCACCTGCTCCCACTGACTCTGGGCAGAAAGGAATAGCATGGAGTAAAGGAAACAGAGAGCGGTTTTCTTTTTAAGAAAATGGTTCAAAGGTTTCATAATCATTTAATTTCTCTTTCCCCGGAATAAAGCATAACTTTGAAAATAGTTATGGGGCATAAAAAATTGATCGTTGGAAAAGAAAGCACATAAAGCCGTTCTTACTGAAAAATTCTGGTTTGGACTCGACAATGCAGCCAAGATCTTCCCGGCTGTAATCAACAAGGATTTTACTGCTGTTTTCAGCTTATCGGTTGTATTAAACCAGCCGGTTCGGATACAGGCTTTTCTTAAAGCCGTTTCCCTTTCCGAAGAACGCTTTCCTTATTATAAAGTACAATTGAAGAAGGGCTTTTTCTGGTATTTTCTTGAGCATATTCCGCTGCACTTTCCGGTTGAGTTTGATCACAAAAATCCCTGCAGGCGATTTCCCAACAATGGCCTTTTATTCCGCATCATGGTTTCCGGTAAACGGATCAGCCTGGAATTCTCCCATATCCTTACCGATGGTACCGGGGCCTTCGAATTCCTAAAGACGATACTAGCCTTGTACACAAAAGAGCTGGACCTGGAAATCCCCCGGGATTTTGAATATCTTAAACCCGGTGAAGCCATCCGGGAGGAAGAATATGAGGATGCGTACAAAAGATTTTTCAGGGAGGATATTCCACCCATGGTTAAAAGGCCAAAAGCATTTCATCTGCCCGGGCAACTTAAATCCTCTCCCCGTTTTGAAATGATCAATGCCATCTTATCCGTAAAAGATGTCAGGGCCCTTGCCACTGAAAAGAGGGTGGGTATTAACGATTATCTCGTTTCTGTGTATTTGTACATTCTTCAGGAGATATATGAAGAACTGAAACACAACAGAAAGTATAAAAAATGTAAATACATCAGGATGCAGGTTCCGGTGAACCTGAGGTATATTTTTCCGTCCAAAACAATGAGAAACTTTTCATTGTTTGTTATGCCCGGAATCGACCTTCGCCTGGGACATTATTCATTTGATGAGATCCTTAAAACGGTTTATCATCAGATCAGGCTTGAAACCGATGAGAAACTTATTAATAAAAATATTTCGAGAAATGTGGGAAGCGAAAGAAAGATCTATATCAAAAGCATCCCCCTGTTTCTTAAAAATTTCATCCTCAGAATGAAATATTTATCGCTGGGACCGAAGCAATACAGCGGTGTACTCACCAACCTGGGTATTGTAAGGTTTCCTCCCGATACGGAAAACCTGATCGATCATTTTGTTTTAACCCCTCCGCCTCCCAATAAAATGACGAAGGTAGCATGCGGAATAGTTAGTTTTAAAGAAAAGCTTGTGGTAAGTTTTGGCAATATCACAAAATCAAATGAACTTGAAGAAAGATTTTTTCAGTTTTTCAGGGACAGGGGCCTTGAAATTCATTTTGAAAACAACAAAAAATATATGTCATGAGAACTTGTTCAAACTGTGGTGTGCAACTGGAAGACAACATGAACTTTTGCCCGCTATGCGGGGAACCCAATATTGATAAAATCACCGACAATATCGAATATATCAAGCTCAGAAAGCAAAAGCAGGAAGAAAAGACAATGACCTCTTTTCAGAAGTTAAGCGGAAAACAAAAGCGTAAATTATTCTGGAAAATATCAGGTATTTTATTGATTTCGGGTATTCTGGTCACACCAATCATTGACCTGCTGGACGGCAATAGCCTTAGCTGGTCTGTATATTCCATGAGTATTTGCGCTGTGCTGTTCATTAATATAACATTATTCACTTTCTGGTATCGAAAGATCATTTTGTCCTTTGTGGGCAGTTTTATTTCAACCGCATTGCTCCTAATGCTTCTCGATATATTTAACAACAATATCGGATGGGGTGTAAAATTCGGAGTGCCTTTGCTGCTTTTTGCGTATCTGATCGTTTTCGGATTGGTGATGATCATCCGGAAGGCAAAGGAAAAAGAACTTAATCTTATCACCTATTCATTAATCGCAGCGGGTTTGATAAGCATATGTGTTGAGGGAATGATATCTCTTTATAATAATGGAACGCTGAAACTTCACTGGAGCCTCATTGTATTTTTTTGTGTTCTGCCGGTTTCATCCATATTGCTTTACATACAGTATCGTCTGAAAAAAGGCACTGATCTGAAAAGGTTTTTTCATATTTAAATCTATTGAAAAATCCTCAAAAGCTCACTCCATAAATCCCTACCCACGACGAAAAACAGGAAAAGTCCCGACACCCAGCCATGATACAGCCCCAGCGACCATAAATTATTATATTTAAAGTAGGCCTTTATAAAAACAAACTCCATCACAAAAACATAGATCATCAGGAGAATACCCGGATAATGCAGCAAGGCAAATAAAAAGCTTATCAAAAGATTCACCTGGGTATCGGTAATTTTTCCATTGGCAAGTAGTTTTAAATTTCCGGCAACCAATCCGGCAACAATAAATTGCTGTATTATGCCCCATAAGGGATAAAGAACAAGAATGGGAAGGATATGCCAATTGAAGCGAGCATCTGTGAAAAGCAAAGCATAGATAATAATTCCGGTGCTAAATATCAGGCCGAAAGGTAAAAGATACAACAAGGATTTACCGAAGTTGTGTTTCTGAAAGCCCCATCTTTTAAGGACCAGAGGGTTTTTCTTGTACCTGACAAGAATAAAAATAATCCAGAACAAACAGGCGGCAGTAATATAAAACACCCTTAACTCCAGCCATTCGGCAAATAAAAACTTCAACAGGCCGGTTATCAAAACGGCCAGTATTACAAACCAATTTTTTTTGTAGGGATATTGTTGCATCCTGTAAATGATTTTTCAACAAGATAAGCAATATATTCCTAAGAATATTTATTGGCGAACTTCAACATTGAGACAGCTAAGTTGATTACGAAAAGCCGCTGAGTGAAATTTTGGCAGGCAAATGCCGGTTCATCAATTCTCAATATTCTTGTATTCGGCCGACCAGGTAAAGGATGTCTCCGGGAAGTTTGTTCCGCTTTCTTTGGTATAAATGATACCATCATTCTTATCGGTAACCGTCATGGAATAATCTGCATAAGAAGTGGATAGGGTTCCGGTGGTGCCCTTTATGGATATCCTTCCATGAATATTGTTGGAGGGTTGTTCGAAGGAAAGATTGAACGCATTTGTATCGCTTATGCTAACCTCACTTCCATCAGCATTGAGATATTTAATGTATTCAAGTGTATCCAGTCCGACCGCCGAAAAGCTATAGGTTACTTTATATTTTTCAGCAGGTTTTGCCGGATCGTCCGATTTCTTGCAGGAAAATATAAAAAGGCCCAATAGGGCAATTAGCAAAATTTTTTTCATAACAATTTGATTATAATTACGCGCAAGATACAGAAAAAAAGAAAACCTCACAAAACAAAAATTTTACTTTTTTTAACAGCAAATGGATTATCACATCGAGCGAAGCGAGGAATTTATCGGCAATTATAATTATCCATGACTTTTCAGACAGACTTTATTTAGCGGTATACGGTAGTTTTTTCGTAGATTTTTTATTCGTTCAACATAGGGTATTTTTTGTTTATCGACGGTTAATGGGTTTAATAAACTTAAAAAGATGTTAACTTTGTATTCGTAATGAATCATTTTGCTGCTGATCATTGGCCTTGATCTTAATATGGAAAAGTTAAAATTCTTAGCGGTGCTGATGTTTCTGATAATGCCGACTTTGTTTATCAAAGATTTTTATTCCATGAACTTTTCTCGGAAACCTGAACCTGTAAAACAAAATGTAAGCATTTATCAGAAAACAATTGATAGTGTAATTGTGCATATCCAGGCTCTTGTATATTCGAAACCAGACAGCATGCGAATGTTAGCTGAAAAGGTGTATAAAACGGCAAAAAAGATAGGGCATCTTGAATGGCAGGCAAAATTGCTAGGTATAATTGGAATATCTTATACAATGGAATCCGATTACCTGACCGCTCGTAAATATTTTTATGATGCCCTGGACCTGGCTGTCAGGTCTGGTAATTTTAAGAGCAAGGGAGAGGCTTATAATAATTTGGGGGGTATTGATTTTATTACCAGTAACTACAGAAATGCCAGCGGGACTCTGCCAGCTGAGCTACTGAGCAGCGAAATCTCTTGTTTTGTTTC
>CAZTAW010000266.1:0-4555 GCA_964611705.1 uncultured Bacteroidales bacterium | reverse complement strand
TATTGTTTTGTTATCCGTAAGGTCGTGTCCGAAAGGCCAGCCTGTCCAGTAAGCATCGAAGGCGAATTTCTGAACAACAGGTCCCATGATGAGCCCGCCAAAGAACAGCAGAATAAGCGTTATTTTGGTGTAAAGATAGGTGCGTGGTCCTTTTCTCAGAGCTTCAATACCGGTTCTTACTGAAAAAACCATAGCCGAAAACATGAGTATAACATGTGGGATAAGTGCATAAAGGGGTACCGGACCTTTAAACCGGATAATTACCGGCATTTCTGTTAGTGTGTAGGTGTTGCTGTTATTATCTTCAAACCATATATTGTATTTAACTTTTCCGGCTGCCATTTGTTTAGGAATAAATGTAAATAGTGTATCTCCTGATCTTTGTAAAGCAATGGTTTTGAGCGTATCATAGCTTTTATATCGCTTAAATCTGAAATAACCTTTGATATTTGTGTCTTTAACGATAAATCTAACAGACGCATCTTCTGTTGATTCGTGTGAAGTGGGCAGGGAAAAGTCTACATCTTCTTTATTAATTGCAACAGATCCGGTTACAGGATATGTTGGACCTGTCACTCGCTGATAAGCAGCGATCAAAAACATAAAAACAATTGATAATATCCAGAATATTAGTGATTTATATTCTTCTTTCATTTATAAATTTTGAATTTTGAATAATGTTTTTATCATCACAGAAATTATACTCCATTTGCAAAGTAACATGTGAAATACCAAACTTGTTTTGCAGAATGTCTTCAATTTTTTTCAGAACCGTTTCGCTTTCACTTATTTTGATATCATTCTGAATATCTACATGCGCTTCAAAATGAATGTCCTTGTCGCTTAAATTCCATACATGTACATGATGTATCCCATTCACCTCGTTTAGCTTTACCAGTTCATTTTGTATGGCAAATACGTCAATATTTTTGGGTGTACCCTGCATCAGGATATTATAGGTTTCCAGTAAAATGCCGATGGTTTCTTTGATAATGTAAAGGCTTATCAGGGCAGTAATTACCGGATCAATCCAGTAAACCTTAAAGAAATAGATCAATACCCCGCCCACGATAACAGCTACTGAAGCAAGGGTATCTCCGATCAAATGCAGGTAAGCTGATTTTATATTGATGTTGCGACCCGAGTGTTGTTTTAAGAGGAAAACACCTGCAATATTTGCCAGTAACCCGATCAGAGCAACAACAAACATTATTACACTGTTGATGGGTTCCGGTTGCATGAACCTGTTATATGCCTCGAACAAAAGGAAAACACAAATAACAATCAGTACCACCGAATTGAAAAGTGCTGCCAGAATTTGAATCCGTTTATAGCCAAATGTTTTGCGGATATTTGAATCTTTCCGGCTGATTTTAACAGCAATGTACGTAATGAGCACCGCAAGTCCGTCGCTCAGATTATGGAAAGCATCTGAGATCAGGGCCAGGCTGTTTGAAAAAATCCCACCTGTAATTTCAACGATCGAAATGATGAAATTCAGGAATATCGTAATAAACAGATGCCTGCCTTCTTTCTTTTCTATGCCTGACAATTGAGCTCGCGACATTTTACCTGCTTGTTTTGTTTTTTGATAAGGCATCGTAAATGGCCTGATGGAGATTTGTTCTTATATTCAGCTCCATAAGTTTTGTGTTGGTGCCATTAGGATACACCCTGTTTGAGAGGAATATATAGATCAGGTTCTCCTCCGGATCTGCCCATATATATGTTCCGGTAAAACCGGAATGCCCATAACTTTCGTGAGATGTGCTTTTGCAGTTGGGGTTATTTTCTTCGTAAACCAGTAATGGCTTGTCAAAACCCAGGCCGCGCCGATTCAAATTTAGTGGAAACTGACAGCTTGTAAACTCCTTTATTGTTGTTGAATCAAGAAACTGCCGCCCACCATACTGACCTTTGTTTAACAGCATATACATTATTTTAGCCAGGTCGTTTGCATTGGAAAATAATCCGGCATGCCCTGAAACACCTCCCAGCATGGCTGCACCTGGATCGTGAACATCCCCGTGGACAAGTTGTTTTCTGAATATTTTGTCATTCTCGGTAGGAATAATTTTTTCTAAGTGAAACTTTCTTCTTGGTTTAAACAGGGTATGATTCAACCCAAGTGTTTTGTAGAAATTCTGCTGTAAATATGTTTCAAAAGACTTGTTGGATAAGTATTCCACAATAGCTGCCAAAAGATAAAAACCCAGATCACTGTATTTGTATTCAAAATTTTCTCTGGATGGGGAATAAATGATGCTGTCAAAAATGTAGAATTGATAGTTATTCCTGATATAGAAGTTTTCTGCAACTCTAACCGGGAATTCCTCGGATATTGTGGTATTGTATGTAAGTGAATCCGGATCGCCATTGTCATTAAGGGTAAATTTATAATAGGGTATCCAGGCCTGTAATCCTCCCTGGTGAGCGAGAATGTCCCGGATAACAAGTTTTCCTTTCTGGCTGTCTTTTAAATAGGGCAGGTATTCCTGCAATTGCCCGTCAATATCAATTTTGTTTTCCTCATAGAGTTTCATTATGGCCAGCGTGGTGGCAGCTACCTTGGTTAACGATGCCAGGTCATAAAGGTCGTTCGAGTCAACCGGGTTGATGCTGTCGTAAGTATGGTATCCGAATGTTTTATAATAAAATACTTTTCCGTCTTTGGCGGCCAGCACCTGGCAACCAGGGTAAGCTTTGTTCTTAATTCCGGAAAGGGCAATGGAATCAAAAAGGGTAATCTCTTCTTTTGTGAGATTAAAGGCTTCAGGATAAGTGTATTCAAGTCTTGTCTTGGAAGTTGTTGATCCCGTTCTTTCAGGAAATTCTTTGTTAATGGTTACGGGCAATTTCCCACGGGCTCCAATGCCTCCGCAAATGAGCTCTGCGGAGGAAAATTCCGAATGATGATCTTCCTGGTAAGAAATTAAAATGGCCTCAATGTTTGTAGTGCTATCAAAAAGGCTTAATGCGTATGGATTTGCAAAAACATCCAATGCAATCTTTTTGTTTCCTGCTATTTCCTGAATTAAATCAATGCTGCTTTCAGAAATCCCATAATTGCTTTGTGGCCAAAGACTTTTACCATAAAGTGCGATAATTATCATGTCGTGCTTTTCAAGACTATGTAATAATGAATTGATTGAGCTTTTATCAGGATTTCCCGGTATGTAATAATGATCGGTCACATTATAAAGGTCAAGACTGGAAGTGAAAGCACAGGGTTTTTCCTTGCCAATTACCAATGATGCAATATCAATATCATCTGTATTTTTTAACGGGATTAAATCGTGATCATTTTTAATTAATGTTATTGCATTTTTGTACAGTTCATCATTTAGGAATTTAATATCATCGGAATTCAACCTTTTTAATAAATTCCCGGTGGCAATAGAATCATGATGATGTATGCCACATTGGTATTTGATATCAAGAATTTTTTTGCATTTTTGTTCGATAATCTCTTTTTTCAATGTACCATCTTCAAGTGCTTTTTGAATAGCTTTAATGGCTTTTGGCACATTTTCAGGCAGCAGTAAGATGTCATTTCCGGCCATTAGTGCTTTGACCTCAATATCACCGGGTTTGAAATACCGGGTAACACCTTTCATGTCAAGTGCATCCGTAATGATCAGACCGTTATAATCCAGCTTTTTTCTCAATAGTTCATGAACAATTGATTTTGACAATGTGGATGCCAGATTTTTTGTTTTTTCTAATTCCGGGATATACAGATGCGCGATCATAATCGCATCAATACGATCCTTTATTAAGGCTTTAAATGGCAATAGTTCAACAGAGTCAAGCCTTCGCATTGTGTAGGGAATGATTGGCAATGTTTGATGAGAATCGGTATCTGTGTCACCATGTCCCGGAAAATGCTTTGCCGTTGCTAAAACACCCTGTGACCTAATTCCTCTGCTAATGGCAATACTTTTTTTAATAACATTTTCCGGGTTTTCTCCGAAGGAACGAAAATTGATCACGGGATTTTCCGGATTGTTGTTAATATCAGCTACTGGTGCGAAATTAATATGGATTCCCATTTCCCTGCATTGCTTACCGATAATTTGGCCGGTTTTGTATATCAGGTCATTGTTTTGAATAGCGCCTAAAGTCATTTGATAGGGAAGGGGGATAATACTGTCCAGCCGCATAGCCAGGCCCCACTCTGCGTCAATAGTTATCAGGAGCGGCGTTTTGGCAATACCCTGCCAGTAATTTGTTTGTTTGGCCTGTTTCCAGGGAGTTGATCCGAAAAAAGTAACGCCCCCGACATTATATTTTTCAATATACTTACTTACTTGCTCCAGATAACCCTGTTTATGATGGTTAGCCCTTAAAAACAAAAGTTGAGCGATTTTTTCTTCCTGCGATAAAGAATTGAAGACGGAGTCTACCCATTGTGTTTTTGATTGACTAACGGAGTCTTTAGTGGGCTGACCGGAGGTAACTGCCATGCAATTCACAAACCACACAAAAGTAATAAGTGATGAGAGTTCACCCGTCTATTCGCCCCCGAAACGCAGGGAACAGCCAAAACACCGCG
>CAZTAW010000265.1:0-4557 GCA_964611705.1 uncultured Bacteroidales bacterium | reverse complement strand
TGTTTCCTTTTTTCATGAACAGACCTTTGAATTTATTGCCAAAAACTTTGGTTTTGATATATTAGAAAGTGGCAATGACAGAGTGAAAATGATGAAAAAAATATTATGATGCGAAGGGTGAAAAATGGGATCACCGGTGAAGTTCAAAAAGATGACATTGCCTGCCAAATTACTTTTTCCTTTAATATTTATTGAATCAGCCCAAACCCATATCTCTTGGGTTTGTCCACAGCAGCATAAAAACTTTTTGTCAGGTTTGTCATCATTCCCTACTATTTTTTTTTAATCATTTTAAAGCAAAAAAATATGCACACAATTAAAAAAAGAAATATATATTTCCGTTCAATGTTTATTGCTATCCTGTTTACTTACAATACCATGCTCGGCGCAAAGCTAAAGAAAACCCACTCCGACGATTCGCAGCGATTGCCCATTCCGGCAACCTATTTAATTGGAACGGATGGGAAGATTGCCTGGCGTCAATTTGACCCCGATTACAAAAACAGATCATCCGTGGCAGATATTTTGCAAGCGTTGGAAGAAATGAATTAGTGAGTTGTCAACACTTTACAATTGGCCTGGTTTCATGGATGGATTTCGCCTCACCTGTCCATCCAATTTTTGAACTTTGAAACACGTTCGCGACTGACAATAATATCCTCTGTCTCTTTCCAGTTATGGAGAGCGATTTTAAGGCGGCTGCCTGAATAGGCTATCACCTCAGTAATGGCTGCATAGTTGACAATGGTTTTCCGGTTGACCCTGAAAAACCATACAGGATCAAGCAGTTGCTCTATACTGTCCAGGGCAGGATCAATGCCGTAGCTAATTCCTCCTTCAGTGAGTAAAAAGTTATATTTGTCATGGATATAAAAACAACTGACCGTATTCACCGGTACAGACCGGAAGCGCTCTCCCACCCTCACCAGGAAGCGCTCCTTATAGGACGGATTTAACTGTTTGATCAAAGAATTGATTTGCTGATCCCGGACTTTTAAGTCAAATACTTCTTTATATTTTTCCAGGGAAGCTCGCAGCAATTCCCCACTTATCGGCTTGAGCAGATAATCAACACTGTTTACCCTAAAGGCTTTCAGCGCATATTGATCGTAAGTAGTGGTGAAGATAACCGGCGTCTTCAGCTCGACCTGTTCAAAAATATCAAAGCAAATCCCGTCTTCGAGCTGAATATCCATAAAGATCAGATCAGGGGGTGGATTGCCATGAAGCCAGTTAACGGCATCTTCAACCGAACCAATCGTTTCCGTAATGGAGATATTACTGTCCAAAACCCTGATCAGGCGTTGAAGTCGGTTGGCAGCAGGTTGCTCATCTTCTATAATCAGTACTTTCATTGTTTTTTGATTGGAATTTTTACCATAAATAATTCGGATGTTTCGGTAACCAAAAGTGTTTTCCCCATAATGAGCCTGGTTCTCTCTTTCAGATTCTGAAGTCCTTTGCGAGTGGTTGGCTCCGTCAATGATTTTCTTTGAAGGTTGTTTTTTATGACCACATATTCATCTTCCATTTCGATCCTGATTCTCAATGGCGATTTTAATGAAGCCGAATTATGTTTGATGGCATTTTCCACAGCAGATTGTATCGATACTGGCACAACAACATATTTTTCAGCTTCTTGCAGGTTGATATCCAGATTTATTTTACCATGGTTTCTTTCTTCCTGGAGCGCAAAATAATCTTTAACAAATATAATTTCTTTTTCAAGGCTAATCAGTTCAACTTCCTCATTATCGAGCAAATACCTGTAAATGGATGACAGCTTTCCAATATAATCATCGGCTTGCTGCCGGTCGTGGTGCACAAGCTCTGATAAAGTGTTCAGGCTGTTGAACAGGAAATGGGGATTCACCTGGTTTTTGAGATTTTTGTACTGATATTTCAGGTTTTCCTCCCTCAGGATGCGCTCCCTGCCCATGGCCTTCTGCCAGATGATGTAGAAAAAAACCGCAGCCCCGATCAATACCCAGATGAAATAGTGTTTCAAAGCAAAAGGGATTTCCTTCCTGAATAAGGTGTCCCAAAATACTGCAGTATCAATATCTTTTATCAAAAAGAGCGAATAAACGCCAAGGCTCACAATCAATAACGAAACAACCAGGACCACAACTACAAATCCCAGAAACCACGGAATTACCTGTTTGCCCGCAGTTGCCGGGGGCTTTGTTGAAAAGCGGCGGTAAATCACATACGCAATACTTCCTGTAATGAGCATGTTTACCATGATTACCAGGCCGAAGATCAGGCTTTCGGGGTTAAACACCTCACCCGTATTGGTGAATTTGTAAACCAAAGTAAATATGGCACTGAAAGCCAATACCAAAGCTGTGATGATGATTCCTTTTTTTATCATGATATGAAGTTCAAAGATAGTCAATTAACGGATTTTACTAAAAACTACCTCCCGCTGCGTGTTGATCAGTTGAAAGCCGTTCTGTTCGGAAGTCTCCATTTTAAGTACCACATCCTCCACCATGCTAAAATATTCCACTTCTTTATCTTCCAGCGAAATATGCATGATTCCCCAGTAGAGCGAACGTCCTTTCATGTTCATACCGCCATGTTTTATGTCAACCGGGTTGTCCAGCGATTCAAATTGCACCATGGCGCAGGCTTCATTATTAATCAGGGTGATGCCCGACCACAACATTTTCAGGCTTTTACTTTTAAAAACATACCAGTTTTGAAACACCAGGTCTAAATTTTCAAAGTACTCCGGATAGACCGGCCTGCCAAACTCCAGGCTGTCGAAAAAGAGCTTTCCCATGCCATACATCTGGGCGGCATCCGATACCATCCATCCGGCCAATTCACGAACATCAGCCTCCACATCCCTGTAAAACCCGCCGCTCAAAAATTGCATATCGGTCAGATCATACCCAAAATTTTCCAGTGAGTGTATTTTTTCACCTTCCCGGTCCTGCTGCCGGAAGTCCCGGATATTTCCGAGGATTGCCTCCTTCCATATTACATGAGAATCCCCGGGGTGAAACCTGTAAACAGCCTTCAGTCTGTTGCAACTAATTTGATTGTCGTTCAGGACGTCAAGATTTCTCCAATTGAGCGAAAAATCATACTGTTGCCATTCAGCATTATTTTCAGGAATTTTTGCCGGAACAGTGTTTAAGTAGGCCTTCAGGCTATCATGCTGAGCCTGCATAATCGAAGATTGCAAAATCATTGTAAAAAGAATAATAAAATGCGCTTTCATTTTTTACATTTTTTATGGTTCAACAATGATGTCAAAGTAAATATCCCCGGCCTCTGTATAAAAATTTAATCTGTTGGATTGTTGAAACAGCAATGTAAATGGCAAAATATTGCTGTTAAATTGAAGAAAATTCCGGGCTGATCAAATGACTCATAGAGCATTACCGGGCAATACTTTACCCATCAGGAAAAATATCTGTCAGGTTTTCAAAATTTCTCCGACTATAAGATCAAACATTTATAGTTGAAATCTTTACGAAAATCATTAACATAACTAATAATTAATTTCAAAAAATTACAAATATGAAAATAATCGAAATATACAGGAACATTACCGCTAAACTTGAAACCATACAGGATATTCCCTTGCTTTTCTTTAGGCTCGTTTTGGCTTATGGATTCTGCATGCCTGCTACCATGAAATGGGGCAACATCAGTGGTATAGCGGAATGGTTTGGGAGCATGGGGATTCCCCTGCCAACCCTGAATGCATACCTGGCAGCTTCAACAGAGATGGCAGCAGTCATCCTGCTCCCCCTCGGCCTGGCCACACGCATCATCTCCATACCCTTAATGTTTACTATGGTTGTAGCTATTGTTTCAGTCCATTGGGGCAACGGATTCAATGCCGGCGACAATGGTTTTGAAATACCCTTGTATTATATGCTCATGTTGTTTGTATTGCTGAGCAGTGGTGCCGGGAAATTCAGCCTTGATCATTTGCTGGCAAAAAGGATCAAGCCGGATAGTTAAAAATCATTTTGTAAATTAGTTGTAAAGAAAAGATGATTTGTGATGAAGAACCAAAAAGTAACATTCGGGAACAAAGACGGGCACAAGCTGACTGCCCGCCTTGAATTGCATGCTGATCGCAAACCCTTAAATTTTGCTTTGTTTGCGCATTGTTTCACCTGCAACAAAAATCTGTCGGCAGTACGAAATATCAGCCGTGCACTTACCGGCGCAGGATTTGGGGTGCTTCGGTTCGATTTTACCGGGCTGGGGGAAAGCGAAGGCGATTTTTCCGACACCAATTTTTCCAGCAATATACAGGACCTGCAAGCCGCAGCCGCCTACCTGGAAGAAAATTACACTGCGCCCTCACTGCTCATCGGACATTCGCTGGGTGGAGCTGCGGTTCTCTATTGTAAATAGCAAATTTACAATCCCCAATTTTTCGCAATTGTAAATCCCCAGTTTTTCGCAAAAGTAATTCCCCACTTTTTGCGGGTGTTTTTTGGAGTGTTCAATTCTTTGTTCCGCTACGCTCCACAAAGAATTGAACACTCCAAAGTTTTTATTATTTTTCATTCCTGTCATCTTTCT
>CAZTAW010000264.1:0-4558 GCA_964611705.1 uncultured Bacteroidales bacterium | reverse complement strand
CACTATCTCGGCAATAAAATATACCGCATGTTAGCATTTCGGTGGTTTTTGTTATTCTGTCTTTTAATTCTAAATAAAGCGTATCTCAAAACTATTTTCATTGTCAGAAATGCTTCGAGATACGCTTTTATCATTATTTTTTATTTGCTCTATAAATACTCCTTACCAGTTGTATGCTATCTTTTTTCATATCTTGCCCAAGGCTGTGTTTATACTCGTGCGGAAAATCTTTGGTATATTCAAAAATCTTCAACACAAGTTTATACACCTCCTTAAAAACTGGTAAATCGTAATATAAAGCCATAATTCAAAAAATTCGACCGCTTCGCGGAAATAATCAAATAAATCAAATAGTCAAATGAATCAAATAAATTAATCCCTCAGGCAACGGACAGATAACCCAACCTCCTTACCGTTGCCGTGCCTGCCTACATTGCTGTTACTTGTAGCCCATGTCCCGGACCCAGGCGCTATTGGTACTGTACTCAGTAGCACTCCACCAGTCCCCGCCGTAGCCAATGCCGCCGAAACTACCACCGTTGCCACGGTCGCCACCCGGAAGGGCTGTAAATCCGTAGTCATCGGTGCCGTTTCCGCCATAACTCCAACCGCTTTTGGCTTTCAGCTTGGTGCTGGCGTTATCTTCCCCTCCTACAAAGTTGGTTAGCTGCGTCCACTCCGCATCGCTGGGCAGATGCCAGCCCGTGGGGCAAACGTTTTTTGCGGTTTGCCAGTCGTAAAGGTAGCCGTACTTCGCCACATTGCTGTTATTATCGTCATAAGCCCAGTAGTTGCCGCTGTTGGGCTTGAAGGCAAGGTTCTCTGACATCCATGTCTGGTTGTTAATTTTTACGGTTTTGTACACTTTGCCATCACGTGAATCGGTAAATGTGCCAGTTGTTTGCGCTTGCAATCCCAATATACCGAAACCTAACAAGAGTAAAGCACTCATTTTAAAATTTTTGTGTCTCATTTTTGACCTCCTTTTTTTAATTGTGAATATTCATTTTAATTTATCTGTTTTTGTTACTGTTTCTGTCTGTTGATGGGTTTTCTCCACTGAATGCTAACGTTTATGTGTTTTATTAATCGTGCTCTCAAAGATAGTTAAATCATGAGACAATACATATATTCTGATAGAAAATTTCTATTAGCTCCATAGAGCATGATTGATAAAACAAGTTGAACGATGCCGTTTTTCTATGGGAGTAGTTCTTAACTTTTTGGTTTGCTTAAGTGCACCTGTTTTAAGGAATAAGGAGTTTGGGTTATATTTTTTAACACATTTCATATTTTACGAGAGATCGTAATTAAGATGACATTAGAAATGATCACTTAAAATGTCCTTATGCAGTCATTTCAGCACCTTATGCAAGATAAAACATCATAGCTATCAAACTATCACTTATATATGTAATCCTGCATAACCTTGTTGTATGTTTGCATAAACATCCATAACAATCTTATGATCTATCTGTCCTATAAGATAGCAGAAAGGGTATAAAGCCTGTAATTTGATTGAAGGGTATCAGGAGTACCGTCTCCCGGATCATACGTGTGATTGATCCCTAATTATTACAGCACGTAATTCTTCGTTTCAATACAAATTTAGAAATTCCTCCTGATAAGTGAACATAATTCCACCACCAGGCTGAGAGGTTTTTGGGAATCAGTTTCTTTCTTATTTTGTTACAAAAAAAAAGAAAAGCCCGGTTTTCAGCATAACTTACTAACAAGGCTTTTTTCAACTGATATTTGATCCGTCAGTTGACGGATACGGGAAACCGGCCTGTTCAACAGTAGCTATCCGTCCATACCTTTTGAGCTAGGGGAGAACCAGGCGGAAGCCTATGTTGTTGTTGCTATTGCCAGGACTGTTGTTGTTGCGATTGTCAACCTTGCAGTTGTTGGCATTGTTGTTCCAGCTTCCGCCACGTTTCACGCGCTTAGATCCCTATGGACGGTTTCCGTTTTTTTAATATGTTCAATCCTTAATTTTTTTGTGTTTGCATATTTAATAAAAGCAAGGAGCGGGATAATATGCCCGGAATATTCCTCTTGTGACCATATACCCTTTTGTAACATTTTATCATATTGGACAAACTTTTTCATAAACCTTTGTTTACTTTGTTTTGTTAGCCTGCGCTTATAAGGGAAAACAACATAACCCAAAAATGGCAAACCTTTGGATGTACGGTTCAAACCTTTTTGTTTTACATATAATTCCAAATGTTTTTCTATAAAACTAACAAATTTTCTGATTTTTTCAATTAATACCCTTTTATCATCATGCCAAAGCACCATATCATCCATATATCTCGCATAAGCCGGTATTTGTATTTTTTCCAATAAATAGTGGTCGGCAGTGGCAAGATAGTAATTTGCAAAGTACTGGCTTGTCAGGTTTCCAATAGGAAGTCCTTTACCGTCCGAACAACTGTAACTGAAAATTATTTTTTCAAAAATATCAGTTAGTTTTTTTTCTTTGAAACGGCTTTCTAACAATTGAATTAACTTACCATGCGGGATAGAATCAAAATATTTACGGATATCAAGCTTACAAAACCATTGATGCTTTTTTTGGTTTTTTGCTGCATATTCAAGAGCTGCATATTGGCCTTTTCCAATGCGAGTTGCATAACTGTGAAAAACCTGAAAGCGTTCGAATACAGGATGACAAATATTAATAATGGAATGATGCAGTACCCTTTCATGAAATGGCGCTGCACATATCAACCTCTCTTTAGGTTCAAAAACAGTAAAGAAATTATAGTCCCCAATATTCAAATCCCCAAGTAACAACTGCTCTCTCAGATTTCTAAGGTTTTCATTCAATTTTTTTTCGTATTGATAAACCCCCGGTTTGTGTTGCTTGCCCCTTTTTGCTTTTACAAATGCCAACCTTAAGTTGTCAGGGTCGCAAATCAAGTTGTACAGATTCCCCGCTCTTTTCATTTGAGGTTTTTGATTCTATTAACTCCATTAACCTTTTTCCGTATTTTTCAAGTTTTTTATCTCCGAACCCCTTTATAGTCAGTAAACTTTTTTCGTCAATCGTTTTCAGTTTTGCTATTTCGGCCAGTTCTTTATCGGTTGCAACGGCATAAGCCGGTATCGCATCTTCGGCGGCGAGTTGTTTACGGATTTCACGCAATTTTGAAAAAACCTTAAAAGTTTCATCGTCCAACTCGTGTTTATAATCTTTTTTTATAACATTACCTTTTTGATATGGAACCTGCGAACTTATGTATTTTACGCAAAAACACCATGAAGCACCGTTTTGGTTAGAAACTAGATGGTTTTCCACTTCAAGTATTTTGTGCGAACGTAAAAACCTGTTAAGTTCTTCCGTATAGGTTCCATTATCACTAACTGGTACTGTATATATTTTAATTTGCATTTGTGTGTTAGAAAAAGAAAAAAAAAATCGACCGCCAAAGGCGGTATTATTATTCGTTAGCATTTGTTCGGTCGTCCCTCCCTCACATTTGCTAACTCATATTGCTCAAAAGGTATGACCGGAAAAGACTCCTGTTAAACTAGGGGAGAACCAGGCGGAAGCCTATGCCGAAGTTGCCACCGCCAGGACCGTTGCTGTAGCGAAAGTCAACCTCGCAGTAGTCGGCATAGCCGCCCCAGCCTCCGCCACGTAACACGCGGAAAGATCCCGTTGGCGGCCCGGTTGGGTTGTTGTTACTGTAAGGGAATGTGCTGCTGTACCAATCACCACACCATTCCCTCACATTGCCGCTCATATCATGCAGGTCAAGTTCATTTTCGGTTTTTGTGCCTACAGGGTGGGTCTGTGAACTGCTGTTTACCCCATACCAGGCATAGTTTATCAACTGTCCTTCTATATTTGTTCCTGCCCACTGGTCGCTGTAAGTACCTGCCGCCTGCCCTGCCGTGGCGCCACGTGCCGCTGCTTCCCATTCGGCTTCGGTAGGCAACCTGCCTCCGGCCCATACACAGTAAGCATTGGCGCCATACCAGGTCACTTCAATCACCGGGCAATCATCAGTGGTTGCACAACCGCTACCGCCAAAATAAAAGTCGCTGCCGTCATGATCAATGGCGCAATCGCCATCATCCATATCAATGTATTCAACATTACCGTACGTGGGATCGTTGAAGCTGCCGTTGGCATTGCAGCCAATATCATTCAAAAAGTCAATGTACTGAGCTTGGGTGATCTCATACTTGCTCATCTGAAAGCTACTGATGGTCACATCCGTGCCATTGAGCGGGAAGATGCCGCCGGCTACCTGTATCATTTCCACATTCCCTCCACCGCCATATTGAAAGGTATAAGTCTGGTTTCCGGTTGGTGTATCAATGATTGTCCGGTCGCCCAGCGCTGATGATGCTGTGTATCGGAGCTGGTCGCCCAGATTAAACACGAAATTGTTTAGCGCGTTTCCCGATTTATATTCACCAGTTCCGGATTTTTGCTGCCCGTTATATTCCAGTTTGCAATATCCTGTAACATTTGCATTGAATGGTGAATTGAACATTTTAATAGTCCGGGTTTGCCGATCTATTTGCGCAGTAAGAACAT
>CAZTAW010000263.1:0-4560 GCA_964611705.1 uncultured Bacteroidales bacterium | reverse complement strand
GCCTCCAACCGAATTCAGGGCAAGGTTTGAAGCCCCCAGTCCCTTCTGCACCTGAATGAATTCGGTGGCTTCAACCAGTCCCAGCCAGTTGTTCCAGTACACCAATCCGTTTTCTACGCTACTTACCGGGATTCCATTTAACAGAAGAGCGATGTTTTCCTGCTGAAAACCCCGCAGGCTGATCCTGGCATCCCCGCTGCCACCACCGTACCGGGTAGGATAGGCACCGGGAACCATCTTCATGATCTCAGGGAAGGGCTGATCACCCAGTTCGGTTTCTATTGTTTGTGATTTGATGGTTGATATGGTAACAGGTGTTTTTCGTTCCCTGGCAACGGAAGAAATAATATTCACTTCCTCTAATAAAACATCATTTTGTTGTAAATATATGGTGTCAAAATTTACTTCAGCCGGGGCATTATCATAAGTAATGATCCGTGTATCATAACCAACATAACTGATCTTGATTTTAGTACATGATCCGGGAGCGGTGATCTTAAATCTTCCGTTTTTTTCGGTGGGCACTCCTGTGATGAATCTGTCATTTTCCATTACAACAACATTTACGTATGGAATAGCCTGCTTGTTAGAAGAATCCGCTATAACGCCGCTGAGCCTGGTCTGTGCTTGTAATTCCTGGTACACAAAACTTAATATGATGATTCCTGCCATTAAAAATCTGTACTTTTTCATTTTTCAAATTTTTTTAAACACATTCATTTATACTGATTTATACTGAATCTTACAAGAAATGCAATGCATTTTTTTGTTAGATGCAGTTATACCGGTAGGAACATAAGCTCAATCATTGCAAACCTGTTCCGAATCGGTATAGCTATTTACAGGGTTGGTTTGTTTTGCCATGGAATATCTTCTTTGTGATACAGATTTTAATCCGTTTGAGGCGGACAAGGGTTAATTCCCCGCCCCCTGGGGCGTTTTTAAATATTCCATTTAATACCCCGCTGCTCTGCGGCGGGGTAGTTTATTTTTTTCCTGCGATAAACAAAAAAACCCTGAAGCGAATACTTCAGGGCAGGAATATCATTATAAGACCTAACACAGGTCTATCTGTAATTCTTCTCCCATCCAGACTTTAACTGTCGGCCCCGGAATTTCACCGGGCCAGTCCCGCCCCGATAGTCTATCGGGAGGGGAGTCGCGGACTATAACCGCCGGTCGGGAATTGCACCCTGCCCTGAAGAATTTACTTTATTTATTTCTAAAATCGCTGCAAATTTATGTTTTCTATCGAAATGAAACAGATGTTACTGAAATTTAGAATCAGAATAAATAATCAGATGATGCGCTTGATGGTTCTCAGGTTATGTGTATACCCGCCCTCCTGCCTGTTAAAGATACCCTGGTGGTCGAGTTCATCTATCCTTACTTCGCCGGATGCATGTATAATTTTGCTATCGGGAAGTATAATTCCCGTATGGTTGATATCTTCTTCGTTGCCAAAAAAAACAAGGTCCCCGGCTTCGGCTTCTGATATCAGGTTGATGGTTTCACCCTGGGCGGCTTGTTCAGAGGCATCCCGAAGAATGGAAATCCCTGCAAGCTTATAGACCATTTGCGTGAATCCTGAGCAGTCAATTCCAAAAGGTGTTTTTCCACCCCACAGGTAGGGACTTCCCATGTAGATCAGGGCATGTTCGATGATTTTTTCTTTATCAGGAGCGGCTTTTGTTGATACACCATCGAAGTAAAAAGAATTGTCTTCAATCTTAAACCGATGCCCGGATAATCCCGGTAGATTACTTCCTATCAATATCGGGAGCATTCTTCCGTTGGTTTCGTTTTTGATGATTTGAACAAGATCAAGGGAAAAGTTGTTTGGGCTGTTATTGATTCTATTGAATTCATCATGTGAGATTTGCGTGTATTGTTTGTTATCAATCCAGCCTTCGTAGTTATCGGATAATATTTTGATCTTATGCCAGTTCCTGAAACTATCGCTTTGGATGATCCGGTCGCCGAATAATAATTGCGTTGTCATTTCGGATTGATCCGAGGGTTCTTTTCTAAGGGGAACAACACTTAATGTACAAATACCAAATTCCATAATATTGTGTTTTAGGATGTAAAGATAATGTTAACGATCATAAATAAATACTGAATATTAGTAAATTATTTTATATTTTCGTTTTGTAAATATTTAAGATGATGCAAGGATTTTTTAGGTTTGTAAGACGCAACAAGCGCGATATTTTGCGCGGTTTTATTTTTCTTTTGAGTGTTGTATTGCTGGTGCTGATTTTTCCCAAAGAGGGGAAATTCAAGTATGAGTTTCAGCGCGGAAGACCCTGGATGCATGAAGATTTGATAGCTCCCTTCGATTTTGCCGTCTTAAAATCACAGGAAGAAGTCGAGAGCGAAAGAAATGAAATCTTAAAAGACCATCATCCTTATTTTCGTTTTGATTCGTCAATGACAGCAGCAATGCGTGATGATCTGCTTTTGGAATTTAACAGGCGATGGCGGATGAAATATTCGGATGATGATGAGCCTGAGTATGATCAGGAAAGAAACCGCAGAATAACCCTGAAGATATATGACAGCCTGCATAAGACCGGCATTATCAAATACAATACTGAGATAGACAATAAACCCGGTTACTACGAAATTTATCTGATCAAAAGCAATGTTGCCGAATCCCGTCAGATCAATTCATTTTATACCATACGTACGGCTTACGATTACATTAATGAGCAGCTTAATCAGCGGGAGAATGTAGACCAACCCTTATTACGCAGCATATTGGAAGAATTTCTTATTCAGAATGTTATTTTTGATGAAGAAACCACACAAAAGGAAAAGGAAATATTGCTTCAAAATCTTTCATTGACGCGGGGTATGGTTCAATCGGGAGAAAGAATTATTTCACAGGGAGAATTGATAACCGCGGAGAAAAACCGCATACTGGAATCCCTGCGTGAGGAATATGAAAAGCAACTGGGCTCATCGTCCACGTATTACCTTATTGTTATCGGTCAGGTTGTGCTAATATCCATATCAATTGTTGTACTGGTCTTATTTCTCATATTCTTCAGAAAAGATTTATATATAGACCTGAAGAAGATGACACTTGTATTGTTGCTTATCATTTTTATGGTATTCATCACAAGTCTTGTTGTTAAGTACAATGTGGGATTGTTGTATCTGGTGCCGATATGTTTGATACCCATTGTGATAAGAGCATTTTTTGATACCCGCCTGGCTCTGTATGTACATATCATTACCATTATCATTATCGGATTTCTGGTTCCGAATAGTTTTGAGTTTGTCTTTTCTCAGCTTATTGCCGGTATTATTGCTGTTTTTAGTGTTGTGAGTTTGCAACGCAGGGCACAATTTTTCCTGACTTCGCTGATGATCTTTCTTACGTATTCATTTGTTTATGTGGGCCTCGCGTTGATACAGGAAGGAAATTTCCATGGCATAAGACCGCTGTATTTTGCATTGTTTGCCGGTAGTGCCACCCTTGCATTATTCTCGTATCCGTTAATTTATTTATTGGAAAATATTTTCGGACTTATCACGGATGTCACATTGATGGAGCTTCAGAATAGCAATTCGAAACTTTTGCGCGAGCTTGCACTAAAAGCACCGGGCACTTTTCAGCATTCAATGCAGGTGGCCAACCTGGCCGATGAAGCGATTTATGAAGTAGGAGGAAATGCTTTGTTGATCAGGACAGGCGCGTTATATCACGATATTGGCAAAATGGATAATCCGGAGTATTTCATTGAAAATCAAACTTATGGTATTAATCCGCATGAAAAGATCAGTTTTGAGAAAAGTGCCCGTATCATAATTGATCATGTTACCAAAGGTGTTGAATATGCCAAAAAGTATAATCTGCCAAGACAAATTATTGATTTTATCAAATCTCATCATGGTACCCGACGGGTTGAATATTTTTACCTGCGTGAACTACAGGAACATCCGGATCATGAGATAGATGAGAAACGTTATACTTATCCCGGTCCTAAGCCTTTCACAAAGGAAACTGCCGTTTTGATGATGGCCGATTCGGTTGAGGCAGCATCAAGAAGCCTGAAAGAACCCAATGCCGAAAGCATTGATAAGCTGGTTGAAAATATCATAGACAAACAGGTGGAGGATGACCAGTTTATATACTGTGATATTACACTGAGGGAGATTACAAGGATCAAGGAGATTTTTAAAAAGAAGTTAAGAAGTATTTATCATGTAAGGATTGAGTACCCTGATCAAAATTAAAGGTCAACAAAAATCCTTTCAATATCCTGACGTTTAAATGGTTTGGTAATAAAATCATCCATACCGGCGTCAAAACATTTTTCACGGTCTTCTTTTAAGGCATTGGCCGTGAGTGCTACGATTCTGGATTTGGGTCTGTTGCCTTCCTTTTCATATTCCCTGATCTTTCGCGTAGCTGTAAAGCCATCCATTACAGGCATTTGAATATCCATTAAAATTACATTGTAATCTTTTTCTTTTACCTTTTCGAGGGCTTTTGCGCCATTATCGGCAAGTTCAACAATATGCCCGAAAGGCTTTAATGAGGCCATG
>CAZTAW010000262.1:1245-4561 GCA_964611705.1 uncultured Bacteroidales bacterium | reverse complement strand
AACAAATTAAATTGAACAACATGTTGGTTAATGTTTTAAATTAAGCGCATATATTCTTCTTCACAAAAAAATAGTATTTATCGATCTACAAATAGAGGAGATAGTTTTGGTGCTTTAGGTCGTCCCTTCGATCAAGAGGGAAACAAAGGGGAAAATGCTGAGTTCATTGCAGATTATATTATGAATCCTTGGTTTCCAAATATTTTGTATGCAAATTATTCGGATTTATATAAACGAACTTATCAAGGCAATTCAGGTAATTGGACTCAGGTATCAGACTTTGCAAATGATTTCAACTTAAACTATTACGATCCGTTAACTTCAATCGATATTGCACCCAACAATCCTGAATATATATATGTGGCGGTTGAACATATGCAAGGACCTGATCCATCGGAATTCCTTCTTTTCAAAACAGCTACCGGAGGATATGATAACGGGTGTACAACTGGATGCTGGTCAGAATTATTTCCCCCTAATCCCCATTATATAACCGGTATAGCCGTATCACCTTATGATGAAAATAAAATATGGATATCCTATGCAGGATATGATGAAAATGATAAAGTTAAATATTATGATGGAAATACTTGGTTAGATTATTCTGAAGGACTTCCCAATCTACCTGTTAATGAAATTATCTTTTATAATGGTTCTGTGGACGGTCTATTTGTAGCTGTTGATGATGGTGTATACTATCGAAATGCAACAATGGATCAGTGGGAGCCATTCAAAGAAAATCTTCCTAATGTAAATGTTAGAGATTTGGAAATAAACTACAAGAGTAACAATATAAAAGCTGGTACTTTTGGCAGGGGGTTATGGGAAAGTCCATTACCGTGTATATATCTTGGTTCGAGTCTTCAAATTAACAATGATCAAACATGGAATGTCCAAATGAGGTTGGACAGGGACATTGTCATTACAGCTAATAATACACTTACGATAGATAGCAATGCGGTAATATATTTCCCTAGTTCTGCAAAAATTGTGGTTAAACGTGGTGGTAAGCTTATTATTGATGGTGGAAGATTAACAAATGCATGTGACGGAGAACTATGGCAAGGCATCGAACTCCACGGTACCACCACCGAACCCCAGTTGCCACAATACCAAGGCATTGTGCAGATTGAGAATGGTGGCACAATTGAAAATGCAGTTTGCGGAATAAAGACCTATAAACCTAAATTAGAAGGTGATGGAGGCGAGGTCCCTGACCAGATGTTTGCCGGGGGAATTATCTGGGCCAATTCAGCTAATTTTGTAAACAATATCACAGCAGTTGAGTTTTTACACTACGAAGATCGCAGTATCAGTACATTTACAAAATGTGTGTTTGAAACCAACCAGGATGCAATTGATTTGTTCGAACCGGAACATTTTATCAAGATGACAAGCATTGATGGAATTTCAATAAAGGGATGTATATTTAAAAATACCAAAGACAGCGGAACACCCGATGACGGGTTTGGATATGGCATTTATGCTACCAACTCGCAGTTCTATGTAAACCATAAATGCCTTGATGAGTACAATCCCTGTGAGAACTTCCAGCGATCGAGCTTTGAAAACCTATATTATGGCATTTATTCAAAAGATATAGGTTACAATAAGCTTCTCAAGGTTGAAAACTCTGATTTTATAAATAACCTGAAAGGTGCATACATTGGAGAGAATGCCGGTGCGATTGAATTACTTTCCAATAATTTTGAACTAGCTTACCCGGCTTCTGCTGAATGTTATGGCCTGTATCTTGACCACTGTACAGGCTATCATGTTGAAGATAATGACATGTATTGTAATTTAAGCAGCCAGCAGGGCATAGGTATGTATATTAACAACTCCGGTACCGAAGACAATATGATATACAGGAACTACATGACCAACCTGGAGTATGGTATTGCCACTCTGGATATCAACCGCCGACAGCAGGAAGGTGGTTTATGTGTAAAATGTAACACTTTTACCGATAATCTGAGTGACCTGTCAGTGAATCTCAGTGGCACACTTATTACTTTAGATCATGGAATAGCATTGCACCAGGGTACAATGGACCCCAGCGATGACGCACCTGCAGGCAATATTTTCTCGGATTTCCAGGATCATGAATGGGATATTTATAATGAAGGGCGGAATATACATTATGTTTATCATAACCGGAACACAACTCCCGAGAAAGTTCAGCCTGTTTTGAATTCAGGGAATGTTACGACAGAACAAAATTTTTCCGCACATTATTCAGATGATGCCTGCCCTTCAACAATAGATCTGGGAGGAGGCGCTGATGAACAGCGTGAAACAATGGCGCAGGCCGACAGCAGTATTAATGCTTTAAACAGCGATCTCAGCCAGCTGGTTGACGGGGGCAATACGGATGATCTCAATACCGATGTGGAAATGAGCACGCCACCCGAAGCTGTTTACACGCGTGATCAGCTTCTGGGAGAATCCCCTTATCTGTCGGATACAGTAATGAAAACAGCCATTAGCAAGGAAAATGTATTGCCCAATGCTATGGTACGCGATGTGCTTGTTGCCAATCCGCAATCCGCAAAATCAGATGATGTGCTTTCGGAACTTGATAAACGGTTTGACCCGATGCCGGATTACATGATGGATGAGATCATGGCTGGCAAAGACTCAATGGGTTCAAAGGAATTACTTGAAGCCGAAAGGGCATTTCATTTCCAGCAAAGGGCAGGGGCTTTCAATAAGCTGATTAGGATATTCAAGCAGGATACAAACATCCTTATTGCCGATAGTTTGTTGCCATTGTATGATGAATACAAGACCTTGATAAATACATACAGGAAATCTTTTGCCCCACTCTCGCAAGGGGATACCTCTGCTATGCAAATGACCTTAACGGCCATTCCTGATTCCTTTGACCTGACAAGTACACAACAGTCAGTACATTTGAATTACCAGTGGTTCCTGAACCTGTTAAAACAGCTAGGGACAGACACCATGATGATATATCATATTGACACCTCTTCTGTTAACGAATTGATATGCATTGCCATGAACGATGAAGGTATGCCGGGCAGGTATGCAACCGCTATATTGCTGGCATTGGATGAGGTTAGCTATAGTGAACCTGTAAACCTGCCTTCATCAATAAAATCGGCGACAGAAGAGCCCGGGTACAAACAATATAACAGGCCGGAGGAGGAAATCCTGGAAATCTATCCCAATCCTGCATATACTTATATTATAGTTAAATACTGTATACCGCAAAAAACAACAGGTAAAAGTTTATCAATTAACAACCTGAAAGGAAACTGTGTGTATACAAAGCAACTGCAGCGAAATGAAA
>CAZTAW010000262.1:0-1235 GCA_964611705.1 uncultured Bacteroidales bacterium | reverse complement strand
AAGTTGTGGTTCCGGTCAAAGACCTGAGCAGTGGTACATATATTGTATCTATTGAATACAATGGCAAATCACAACAGGCAAAGAAAGTGAGTATAATACACTAATTAAACACAAGCAGGGCATGGGGGCTTGAAGTTCCCATGCCTTTTTATTAATTTTACAATTATGAAACGATTGATCACATTTTCACTGATTATATTCACAGCCTTATTTTCTTATTCCCAGAACAACTGGCCGAAAAAGTATGGGGATAATTATAATGTATATAGTAATGATGTGTTTGAAACATATGATAAAGGTTATCTTTTGGTTGGAAATTTTGGAGAGGGAGGCCTAACAAGGAATGGCTGGATTATTAAAACCGATATTAATGGTGAGGTACTTTGGAATAAACGAATTGGTGTAGATCCCCAATGTCCTATATATAAGGTAACTATAGGGAAAGACGGCAATTTTTATATTATTGGTAGTTCTTATAAACTTGATTCCCGGAGTGATGCCATGATCATGAAATTAAATCCTTGTGGGGAAGAAGAATGGTGCAAGATATTCCATGTCCCAAATGATCCTGAATATGGTGTAGGTATTTGCCAGTTACCATCTGGTAATCTGATTGCACTTATTAACTATTATGGTACAGATATTCAGAATGAAAGAATATGGTTATTTAAGCTGAGCCCTGATGGTGAGGTTATATGGGAAAAACTATACGGGCAGCAATATCCTGAACTGTTTAATGAAGATGCCTATGAAATTTACTTAACACATGACTATAATATTATTATTTCTGCAACTTGCTATTACCCGAATCCTGAAAACCCCAATTTAGGTTGGGTGCGACCCTTTTTCCTGAAGGTTGATTCGGCGGGCAATGAACTATGGGAACTTCCCTGGGGGATTGAAGAGTATGTTTATGGAAACGGATTTTGTGCTACGGAAGACCGGTATGGTAATTATTACGGAGGGGGAAGGCATACCGAAGACCGTGATGGGGATTTTATGGACCACCCGGTATTGTTTAAGTTCAGTAAAGATGGTGAACAGATGTATTATAAAGATATTGTGGATTTCTCGGAATATGGCCTGACAAATACAGTTGATTTTTATAACGACACAACAATTGTAATGACAGGAGGATGGTGTATGACAACTGATACTTGCCATGAAAATTGTTATATTTTGGACACATTGGGAAATATTATCAGAGAAAGACAATTAATAATTTCAATTTCTGC
>CAZTAW010000261.1:0-4575 GCA_964611705.1 uncultured Bacteroidales bacterium | reverse complement strand
TTACCCTATTTCATGGGCCGATGAAGAAAGAGACCTGACCGCCTGGCTGGGAAATGATTTACAGGATGAAGCCTTTGATAAATTATATACACTGGAACAAAAAGTGAATCAATGCAAGGATTCGGATATTTTGCGCGACTGGAAGTACCTGCAAACCAGTGATCACTTTTATTATATGTGCACAAAATGGTTTTCCGACGGGGATGTACACAAATATTTCAACCCCTATGGGTCTCCTTATGAGGCATTTATTAATTACATGAATATTTTATCCGACTTTATTATCCGTGTTGAGCAGTGCCTTGATTCAAAACGGATTGATCATTTGCCTGAAAAAGAGCCGGAAAAGAAACCTGAACCGAAAAATAGAACCGGGCAAACTAAAAGAAAGCTGCCCGGGAAGAAAAGCGGGAAAATAAAGTTTAATAAGTTTAAATTCAATCACTTTAAAGATATTTCCAAAACAAAGGCCAAAGAAATATTGCGGCTTCTTGCTACGGATGATCTTGTTATTGCCATTCAGGGTGCGGAAAAAAAACTCAGAGAAAAGATAGTTTCCAATCTGGGTGTCCGGGCAAGGAAAGACTTGCTAGAGAAAGAAGCAGATATTGAAAAGCCAACAAAATCAGAAATTCAGAAATTCAGGCACAAGATTGAAACTCAGGTTCGCAATTTGCTTTAATACCATTAATCGTTTAAGAAGATTTTCTTTTTTTACTTTGGGAATTATTTTTTATTTATGAATTAATAATATTCAATGTATGATAACACCGGATTTTTTATTTGAAACCAGTTGGGAAGTTTGCAATAAAGTGGGGGGTATCCATACTGTTATAGCAACAAAGTCATTAAGCCTGAAAGAAAAGCTCGGAGATAATTATATTGTGATTGGTCCTGATGTATGGAAAGAAACACGTGAAAACCCGGAATTTATAGAGGATAATTCCATTTATGAAATATGGAAAGAAAGAGCAATTGAAACCGGGTTAAAAATTCGGATCGGGAGATGGAATATCCCGGCCCGGCCTATCGCTATTCTCGTTGATTTTACACCCTTGTTTGTCGAGAAAAATCAAATATTCGGAAAGCTCTGGGAAGATTATAAGCTTGATTCAATATCAGGACATTGGGATTATATCGAACCGGCTTTGTTTGGTTATGCTGCCGGTAAAGTAATTGAAAGTTTCTATAGTTTTTATTTCTCAGCCGAAGATAAGATCGTTGCCCAGTTTCACGAATGGATGACAGGTGGGGGTGTGCTTTTTCTGCATAGTAATGTGCCGCAGATCGGAACCGTTTTTACCACCCATGCCACCGTGTTGGGCAGATCACTGGCCGGAAATGCTGTCCCTGTTTATGATAAGCTCGAAAATATTAACAGCAACAAAATGGCGGATGATTTTGATGTAAGAGCCAAGTATTCCCTTGAAAAACTATCGGCAAAATATTGTGACAGTTTTACTACAGTTAGTGAAATTACTGGTCGTGAATGCAGACATTTTCTTGGCAAAACACCTGATGTTATTACTGCCAATGGATTCGATGAATCGCTGGTTCCTGACAGCAAAATCCTTGAAGACAGTAAAGCCCAGGTCAGAAAAAGAATGATCGAAGTAGCTTCTGCTGTGTGCGGACATGAAATATCCGATGATGCCCATCTGATTATCAACAGTGGTAGATACGAATTCAAAAACAAGGGTATAGACCTTTTTATTGATGCGCTTGATAATATCAATAGAAGGAAAACTGACAAACATGTTGTTGCCTTTATTGCAATACCGGCAAATCAGGCCGGTCCGAAAAAAGAGGTGAAAGAAAGATTGCTTGGGAAAACCAAAAAAAAAGAAGGTGAAGCTGCTCAATTCCGCACACATAATTTGTATGATGAGGGAAATGATATTATATTGAGAAGTATTCATGAGCATGGTTTTAAAAATACACCTGATCAGAATGTGACCGTTATATATATTCCTGCCTATCTTGATGGAAATGATGGTATTGTTGACCTTACGTATTACGATGTCTTAACCGGAATGGATCTTTCGGTCTTTCCTTCATATTATGAACCATGGGGCTACACCCCACTGGAAAGTCTTGCTTTTCATGTGCCTTCTGTTACAACTTCCCTGGCCGGATTTGGCTTATGGGTGCGAAAACATTATCATGAAAAAACAGAAAGCCTGGTTGTTATCAACAGAAATGATAATAACGATAATGAAGTTATTGATGAAATTGCCAGGATAATCACTGCTTATTGTTCCTTTGATAAAATTCGCAATGATGAGTTAAAAGAAAATGCATTTGAGGTTTCAAAGATCGCCTTGTGGAGAAATCTGATTTCGAATTACCAAAAAGCTTTTGACCAGGCATTGCAAAAATCATTGGAACGTTATGATCAGTATAAAAACAAGATGCAGTATCCTTTAATCGAGAGGGCAGACTCTTTCAAATATGACCAGCCTGAATGGAAAAGTATTACAATTGATCCATATATTCCGAAGAAACTACAGGGCCTTCAAACCATCGCTTATAATTTTTGGTGGAGTTGGAATTACGAAGCCAGTGATCTTTTTGTTTATATGGACAAAGCACTATGGGAAAAGGTTGAGCATAATCCGGTTAGTTTCCTTCAGTCGCTTAGCCTGGATAAGATCAAGGCGCTTGGTAGAAATCAGAATTTTCTCATTAAGTACAATCAGGTACTTGAAAAATTCAATATATATCTTGCAGCAAGGAAGAAGAAAAAAAGTGACCTGATTGCATATTTTTCTATGGAAATTGGCTTGCATGAAAACCTGAAAACATATTCGGGTGGATTGGGTGTTCTGGCCGGTGATTTTATAAAAGAAGCCAGCGACCAGAATATGAACATGATTGCTGTGAGCATTTTTTATAAATATGGCTATTTTCAGCAAAGCTTGTCTGCATTTGGTGAACAGATTGCACATTACATTCCTCAGGAAACAAGCCAATTGCCATTGTTACCTGTATTAGATAAAAAGGGAAAGGAATTGCTGATCTCGATTGCATTCCCGGGCCGCAATCTTTATGCAAAGGTCTGGCGCGTGGAGGTTGGCAGTGTGCCCATGTATTTATTGGATACGGATATCGAAAAGAATAATCCTGAAGACAGGAAACTAACTCACCAGTTGTATGGAGGAGATAATGAATACAGGCTTAAACAGGAATTGCTGCTGGGTGTGGGAGGTGTAAGATTGCTAAGCGAGATTGGGCTGAATCCTGCTATTTTTCATAGCAATGAAGGCCATTCTGCATTCAGTGGAGTTGAAAGGTTGAGAAATTTCATCGAAAAAGAAAAACTGACATTCGATCAGGCCTATGAAATGGTACGGGCAACTACTTTGTTTACAACCCATACGCCTGTGCCTGCAGGTCATGATGTGTTTTCGGAGGACTTGCTCAGAACATACATCCCTCATTATGCTTCAAGATTAAATCTTGAATGGGATAGGTTTATGAATCTTGGAAGAGAAAAAAAAGATAGCGGTGATAAATTCTCGATGAGTGTACTTGCCTTGAATTTATCGGAAATCGTAAATGGCGTTAGTAAACTGCACGGTAAAGTAACAAGAGAAATGTTCTCAAAATATTTCCAGGGTTATTTTTCAAAAGAATTGCAAATCGGATATGTGACCAATGGCGTGCACTACGGCACCTGGGCTTCTAAAGTGTTTCAGAAGTTGTATAAAGAAAAATTCGGTGAGGGATTTGAGGCTGACCATTCCAATTCTGTTTTCTGGTCGAAGATCAAGGACGTTCCGGATGATGCGATATGGAATTCTAGGTTGGAGATGAAAAGGCAACTTTTGAGTTTTTTGAAATCCAAAATCGAGACAGATCTTACCAGGCGTCAGGAAAATCCAAAAGTGATTTTCGAAATACTTGATAATCTGCGCGAAGATGCCTTGGTCATTGGTTTTGCCAGAAGATTTGCTACTTACAAGAGGGCGCATTTGTTGTTTAGCAACCTGGAAAGACTTGCCAGCCTGTTGAATAATAAGGACAGGCCGGTGATTTTTTTATATAGTGGTAAAGCACATCCCAATGACACTGCAGGTCAGGATTTGATAAAACGAATACTCGAAATTTCACGAAAACCTGAGTTTGTTGGTAAGATCATTTTTCTGGAAAATTATAACATTCATATTGCCCGGAATCTTGTTCATGGTGTGGATGTATGGCTTAATACACCTACCCGTCTGCTTGAAGCTTCAGGCACAAGCGGACAAAAAGCAGCCTTGAATGGTGTACTTAACCTAAGTGTACTTGATGGATGGTGGGCTGAAGGTTATCAAAAAAATGCCGGCTGGGCTATCAAGAAAGACAAAACTTATTCCAATCAACATTTTCAGGATGAGCTGGATGCAGAGACTGTTTATAATATAATTGAAAATGAAGTGGTTCCGCTATTTTTTGAAAAAGATGAAAAAGGTCTTCCGCACAATTGGATCAACTATGTGAAAAACACAATCGCTAAAGTTGCGCCTCATTTTACAATGAAACGAATGATGAACGAATACAGAACGAATTTTTACAATGCCTTGTTAGAAAATG
>CAZTAW010000260.1:0-4578 GCA_964611705.1 uncultured Bacteroidales bacterium | reverse complement strand
CAAGATTTTTGGGTTTGTTGAAAAAACCGGTTGAAATTTTCAAGTTGGGTTAAATATGTATCGGTATAAACCATTGCAAAAATAAATTTGTCTTTCAGTTTAATTTTATTTGTAATTGGTATAAGTGCCTGATCAGTTTCTCATCCTGATCCATTTCCACATGGTTTTATAGGTAACTTTTGAACCGTACATCAGGATGCCTGTACGGTATATTCTGCCGGCAAGCCATGTTGTACCTAAAAACCCTAATATCAGTACGCCTACTGATAGCCAGAGTTCCCATGCCTGAATTCCAAAAGGAATCCGTACCATCATGATCACAGGGGAAGTAAATGGTATGATGGAAAGCCAGAATGACAAAGAAGAATCGGGATGCTGAATAACAAATTGCGCCATGATAATACTGAATATCAGCGGAATTGTTATAGGAAGCATAAACTGCTGGGTGTCGGTTTCATTATCAACCGCACCACCAATAGCAGCAAACAATGCCCCGTACAGAAGATATCCCCCAAGGAAAAAGATGATGAAGGAAATGATCATCAGGCTATAATTAATGGAAGAAATTGCACTGTAAATTCGGGCAATTCCTCCCTGTTCTTCCTGTTGCAGCAGATTTTCTTTTACAACAAGATCATTTCCCGGACTAAACATGCCGGCTTGTTCAACAGGTAAATGATCGGAGTATGCCATAGTAAAAACTGTAACGATGCCAAATGTTAGAACAACCCAGAGTAGAAATTGTGTTAATCCAACCAGCCCGATGCCGATAATTTTTCCCATCATTAACTGAAAAGGCTTAACAGACGAAATAATGATCTCAACGATACGGTTTGATTTTTCTTCGATAACACCCCTTAAAACCTGTGCGCCAAAAAGAAAAATAAAGAAATAGATCATCAGGCTGGCGAATATGCCTATTGCCATACTGACTTCCGTAAAGGATTGTTCTTCTTCTCCATCCGCTTCGAGTTTGACTGTATTGAGATTAAATGAAGTTTGGGCTGATTTTATCACTTGCGGATCAATTCCTGAGGCTTTAAGCTTTTTTTCCTCAACCACCTTTTCAAGGGTGCCTTTGATGTAGTTTCTTGTCTGAAGGTTAGGTGGTTTGTTTGAATAAAGCAAGGCATTGGTGGGGATGCTCAGCTCTGTTTTAGGAATGTAAAGCAGTGCATACCATTCTTTTTCAAAAAATTCATCTTTGGCGCTTTCAAGGTCCGAAAAAACATGGTCGAACTTAATGCTTTCTGAGTCTTTAAACTTCTTAAAGAACCATCCTGTTTCATCCAGAATGGCAATCCTTTTGGTTTCTCCGTCTGAAACCCGTGAAATATAAACAGGTACGATGATCATGGCGGCCATTAGCAAGGGCCCGAGTATGGTCATGATAAGAAAAGACTTTTTCCTGACACGAGTCAGATACTCCCGCTTTATTACCAGTCCGATCCTGTTCATCTTTCCATTTTGTTTTTTTCTACGGTTGCAATAAAAATATCATTCATACCAGGTAAAACCTCATTGAATGAATAGATTTCGTAATGAGGTATCAGTAATTCAATCAATTCGTTGGGAGTTGATTCATCCGGAATGCTGATTCTGGTTACCATATAATCATCATCAGAAACTGAGGAAACAACATCAAAATTGTCAGGTAAAACTTCATATATCTTTTTCCCATTTTCTGTAGTCCTCACCTCGTAAATCCCTGATTTATAATTTTGTTTGATGGATTTAACCTTCCCGTTAAGTAAAAGCTTTGAGTTATCAATTAAAGCAATATGGTCGCAAAGCTCTTCAACGGAAGCCATATTATGCGTTGAAAAAATAATTGTGGACCCCTTTTCGCGGAGGTTAAAGATTTCATCTTTCAGCAAATTTACGTTGATGGGATCAAAACCACTGAAAGGCTCATCGAATATAAGTAGCCTGGGATTGTGCAGTATAGTAACAACAAATTGAATTTTCTGTTGCATTCCTTTGGAAAGCTCTTCAACTTTGCGGTTCCACCAGGGTTTGATGTCGAATTTATCAAACCAGTATGAGAGTTTCTTTTGGGCTTCATGTTTTTCAACGCCCCTTAACCGGGCAAGGTATATGGCCTGTTCGCCAACCTTCATTTTTTTGTAAAGACCTCTTTCTTCGGGTAAATAACCAATTTGGGTAATGTGCCTTGGCTGTAACTTTTCACCGTTAAAAAACATCCGGCCGCTGTCGGCGGCCAGAATCTGGTTGATGATGCGGATAAAGGTTGTTTTCCCTGCACCATTGGGACCCAACAAACCAAAAATGGACTGATGAGGAATTTCAAGATTGATATCCGTTAATGCCTGGTGGTTAACAAATCGTTTATTGATCTTTTCCGCTGTAAAAATATTCATATTTGACAGGCATTAGGTCGTAAAGTATTCTTTCATTCTATCGAAAAAGCTTTTATCCTTACTTGTTGGTTTAGGTGCAAAATTATCCGATTCAGCCAATTTTTGCAATATTTTTTCTTCTTCTTTTGAAAGGTTTTTTGGTGTCCATATATTGATGTTCACCATCAGATCACCTTTGGTATAAGAATTGATATCCGGTAATCCTTTTCCTTTCAACCTGAGTATTTTTCCCGCCTGGGTTCCCGGTTCGATCTTTACCCTGGCTTTTCCGTTTACCGTTGGGACATTAATTGTGGTTCCCAGTGTAGCTTCCGGAAAGCTCAGGAATTTGTGATATATAAGATTCATTCCGTCTCTCTCAAGCTCTTTATGCGGGGCTTCTTCAATCAGGACAAGCAGGTCGCCCGGAACACCTTTTCGTGCACCCGCATTACCTTTGCCGCTTACCGAAAGCTGCATGCCTTCGGCAACACCGGCTGGTATTTTAATTTCAATTATATCTTCACCTTTCACAATACCGTTACCGCCGCATTTGGTGCATTTTTTCGTGATTATCTGGCCTTCGCCACCACAATAGGGGCATGTTGATGTGGTTTGCATCTGGCCCAGAAATGTATTGGTAACCTGTGTAACCTGTCCTGTTCCGTGGCAGGTTGAGCAGGTTGAGTAAGAAGATCCGCCGGCTGCACCACTACCTTCACAAACATCACAATTAACGTATTTGTTAACCTTAATCTTTTTCTGCACTCCGTTTGCGATCTCTTCCAGACTCAATTTAACCTTCACACGGATATTGGAACCCCGGTTTACTCTTCTTCGTTGTCGTGTCCGGCTTCCGCCAAAACCAAACCCGCCAAAAGCTTCTTCAAAAATATCACCAAACTGGCTGAAAATATCGTCCATTGACATGCCCTGTCCGCTGAAACCACCACTACCGCGCAGACCGTCATGACCATATCTGTCGTATCTGGCTTTTTTGTTCGGATCTCTCAACACTTCGTATGCTTCTGCTGCTTCCTTGAATTTTTCTTCCGCTTCTGAATTACCCGGATTTTTATCCGGGTGATATTTCAAGGCCATTTTACGGTAGGCTTTTTTAATTTCTACATCAGAGGCATCTCTTGAAATTTCAAGTATTTCGTAGTAGTCTCTTTTGGTCATGATCTTGTTTTTCTCTCTTTCCCGCTTTTATTTTATTGTCCAACTACAACTTTTGCGTAACGGATCACTTTATCATTTAGTAAATATCCTTTTTCAATAACGTCAATAACTTTACCTTTGTCCTTTTCGTCAGCTTTGATCTGTGTAACGGCTTCATGAAAATCCGTATCGAATTCCTCACCTTCTGCCTTGATCTCTTCAAGACCCTTTGCTTTCAGGATCGCTTTAAATTTGTTATATATCAACTGCAGGCCTTCTTTAAAGGTGTCAATGTTATCGGATGTATTTTGGTCAACTGATTTAATTGCCCTTTCAAAGTCATCCAGAATCGGCAACAATTCCACAATCAAATCTTTTGAAGCATTCTGCACATATTCAATTCTTTCTTTGATGGTGCGCCTTCTGTAGTTGTCAAATTCCGAATACAACCGCAGGTATTTTTCATTGATGTCTTTATACTTTTCTTCCAGCTCCTGTATCTTTTTTTCCTGCTTGCTTTGTTTTTTATGTTTCCTGGGGTCTTTCTTTTCTTTTTTTGATTTTTCCTCTTTCGGTTCCTCTTCTATGGATTCCTCCTGCATGGATTTTTCCTCATCAGCATCTTTTTGCTGTTCTTCAGCCTCTTTATTGTATCTTTCTGCCTTTTTTGTTGTGTCTTCTTCCATTAGCCTGAGTAATTTGATTTTATAATTAATTCCGAACGTTTTGCAAGTTTACAAATTGTTTGCCAAAGATGGTATCAGGACAAAATGTCATAAGCAGGAATTTATAAATTAGAATATTGTATTTGGAATTTCTGAATATCTTTCCGGGAAATGATCAGTACTAAGGTATGAATATCCAATATCCGGGTTACGGATGTGGAAAGTTATTTTTCAAGGTGGAAGAAAACATACCTTTTCACTTTAGCCTTCTTAAAGAGGGCCTTAAGACGAAAAGAATTTTTGTTATTAGCTTAAAAGGCCTGTTGAAAGCAGGTTGTTATACTGAATCTTACAAAAAATGCAAAGCATTTTTCTGTTAGATGCAGTTATAC
>CAZTAW010000259.1:0-4612 GCA_964611705.1 uncultured Bacteroidales bacterium | reverse complement strand
AAGCTTTTCTATGTCGGGGCTAACCTGCATTATTTAAGTGCTTCAGCTAATTTATTAATAAGGTAGGTTAGTAATCAAATATACAATAATTCTGACGATTATTCCGTAATTTAGGTTCACCTTGCCCTCCCGGCAATAATTCGTAATTTTGCACTCTAAAACAGTTTTTTATGAATAAGCAAGAACAAAACATACCCAGAACGGAAATTGAAGCATTTGGTGAATTCGGACTGATTGACCTGCTCACAAAAAATATCAAACTTAAGAATAAATCAAGTATCAAAGGAGTGGGAGATGATGCTGCAGTTATCGAAAAGGACAAAGACAATTACCTGCTTGTTACCAACGATCTGTTAATAGAAGGCATCCATTTCGATCTAACTTATGTTCCTTTGAAACATTTGGGATACAAAGCTGCCATTGCTAACTTTTCTGATATTTATGCCATGAACGGTACGCCCAAACAATTGGTAATTGGTTTTTCCGTATCCAACCGCTTTTCTTTAGAAGCCATCGAAGAAATTTACAACGGTATTTATCTTGCCTGCGAAATGTATGGTGTGGATGTGGTAGGAGGTGATACGACTTCCAGTCCGGGAAATTTGTTTATGTCAATCACAGCAATAGGTGAGGTTGCTAAAAAGGATATTGCTTACCGGAAGGGAACAAAGGAAGGTGACCTGCTTTGTGTTAGCGGAGACCTGGGCGCAGCCTACATGGGTTTATTAATCCTGGAAAGGGAGAAAAAAGCCTATGAAGCCGATCCCAATATGCAGCCCGATCTGTCAGGAAAGGATTATATCCTTGAAAGGCAATTGAAGCCCGAAGCAAGAAAAGACATAATCGAATTACTGAAAAAGCATCAGATCAAACCAACTTCAATGATTGATATCTCTGACGGTCTTGCTTCTGATGTACTTCATGTTTGTGAGCAAAATGAACTTGGTGTTCATATATATGAAGAAAAGTTACCTATTGACCTGGCAACATTAAGTACAGCAGATGAATTTGATATCTTGCCATCGGTGGCTGCATTGAACGGTGGAGAAGATTATGAATTACTTTTTACAGTTAAGCTTGATGAACATGATAAAATCAAAAACCTTAAAGGAATCTCAGTCATCGGGCATATGACGGATAAATCAAACGGAAGATACCTTGTTTCAAATGATGGGACTCATGTTACGCTCAAGGCACAGGGTTGGGATGCGTTGAAGAAGAAATGATTTGTCCGAAGGACTCCTTTAGAGATAATTTGAAGATTTGAAGATTTGAAAATTTGTCCGAAGGACTCCTATGGAGAAGATTTGAAAATTGCTTTGATGAAAATTTGTTAAGGAATTATTTCCTTGGATAACGATACAAAAATACAATCCATTGTAAAGTCCTTGCCGGGTAAGCCCGGGATTTATCAGTTTTTTGATAAAAAGGGAAAGGTGATCTATGTGGGGAAGGCAAAGAACATTAAAAAACGGGTGGCTTCCTATTTTGCAAAAGAACATGATGCTGGTAAGATCCGGCTGATGGTGAGGAAAATTCATGATATTGAGTTTATTGTAGTTAATACGGAACTTGATGCCCTGCTGCTTGAGAATAATATTATCAAAAAATATCAGCCTCGCTATAATGTGATGCTTAAAGATGATAAAAGCTTTCCCTGGATATGTATCAAAAATGAACCCTTTCCACGGGTGTTTTCTTTAAGGAATCATAACCGAAGGGATGGTTCGGAGTATTTCGGTCCTTATGCTTCGGTGAGGATGATGAACACCATCCTGGATTTGATCAGGCAATTGTATCCGCTAAGGACATGTAATTATAAGCTAACCAAAGAAAACATCCGGAGTGGTAAATTCAAAACCTGCCTGGAATATCATATCGGAAACTGCAAAGCCCCATGTGTAGGACTTCAAACGGAAGATGACTATAACGAGACCATCAACTCTATTCGACAGATTATCAAAGGAAATATCAGCTCAGTCGCCCGGCGTTTGAAAGAATTAATGATGCAATATGCAGAAAATCACGAGTTTGAAAAGGCGCAGACTGTAAAAGAAAAACTTGAACTATTACAGCGTTATCAGAGTAAATCAACCATTGTAAATCCCAAAATTCACAATGTGGATATTTTCTCGATTATTTCTGATGATGAATCCGGCTATGCAAATTATCTCAAAGTAATAAATGGTGCCGTAGTACAGGCACATACCATTGAGCTGAAGAAAAAACTTGACGAAAGTGATGAAGAATTGCTTACGATTGCTATTACTGATTTCAGGCAAAGATTTGGTAGCGATTCCAGGGAAATACTTGTTCCGTTTCCTGTTGATATAGATCCGGAAGGTGTTAATATTTATGTTCCACAAAAGGGAGATAAAAAGCAGTTGCTCGATCTTTCCACAAGAAATGCCAAATATTACAAGCTTGAAAAAGACAAACAGCAATCTCTGGTTGATCCTGAGCGGCATACAAAACGCATTCTCAATCAAATACAAAGAGACCTTCGCTTGAGTGAAAAACCCAGGCATATCGAATGTTTCGACAATTCAAATATTCAGGGAAGCCAGGCAGTTGCTGCTGTTGTGGTTTTTAAAAACCTTAAACCCATAAAAAGCGAATACCGGCATTTTAATATTAAAACAGTAAAAGGCCCCGATGATTTTGCTTCAATGGAAGAAATTGTTTACCGGCGGTACAAACGGCTTCTTGATGAAAAAAAATCATTGCCGCAATTAATCGTAATTGATGGTGGAAAAGGCCAGTTAAGTGCTGCTGTTAAAAGCCTCGAAAAGTTAAAACTCAGGGGAAAGATTGCCATTATCGGAATAGCCAAGAAACTGGAAGAAATTTATTATCCCGGTGATTCTATTCCTTTATATATTGATAAACAATCAGAAACCCTGAAAATTATTCAGCATTTGCGTGATGAAGCTCACCGTTTTGGAATTACGCATCATCGTAAAAAAAGAGAAAAAGAAACCATAAAAACGGAATTAACCCAAATTGATGGAGTTGGAGATTCAACTTCTCAAAAATTGCTTTCCCATTTCAAGTCGGTAAAAAAGATCAGGGAAGCTTCCCTTGAATCAATTGCAGAAATTATTGGAAATGCCAAAGCAAAAATAGTTCATGATTATTTTCAAAAGAAAAGGGCCCTTGAATAACCTACCCTTTTTCCAATTAGAAATCGGCAAGGCTGAACTTAACCGGAAGGACATACTCAACCCGGACTTTAAAACCTTCCTGCATTCCGGGCTTACAGGCGGGCATAGATCGAATAACTCTTATAACTTCTTCATCAAGGCCGTAACCTAACCCTCGTAATATTTCCAGGTTTGTAATAGTGCCGTCTTTTCCAATGATAAATCCCGCGTATACTTTACCCTGTATATTCAGCTCAATGGTTTCTTGTGTGTATCTTAAATGAAAAAGTTAAGGGGAGGGGGGATAAAAATAAAGCCCGGTGTTTTTGACCGGGCTTACAATATTTTTTTATTCGAGCGTGAACTTAATGGGTAAGTTGTATTGCACACGAACCGGTTTACCTCTTTGTTTTCCGGGTTTCCATTTGGGCATGCTTTTTACAACCCTGATCGCTTCTTCGTCGCAACCACCGCCGATACCACGAAGCACTCTAACATCAGTTATAGAACCGTCTTTTTCAACAACAAAAGTAACAAAAACTCTTCCCTGGATTCCGCCTTCATTAGCAATCTGAGGATACTCAATATTTTTGGCCAGGAATTTATAAAGTGCGGATTCGCCGCCGGGGAATTCCGGCATGGATTCAACCACCGTAAAGATTTCCATTTCTTCCTCTTCTTCTTCACCCATCCCTATCGGCACAAATTCTTCAACCTCTGTTTCCATGTCAGCTTCCACGTCAATTTCAATATCATCTTCAATTTCCATGTCATCTTCAACTACGTCAATAACAGTAACTGTTTTGGGTGGTGGAGGTGGTTCGGGTTTCACTTCCTGTTTTGTTTGTATGATTTCTTCCTGCACCAATTCTTTATCTTCTCTCTGAAATTGTAAAACTTCTTGTTTTTCGTAGGTTTTCCATTCAAATGCAAGCAATGCAAGCCCAAGAGCGATGATAAGACCGATTTCAACAAAAATTACCTTTTTGTTTTCAAGATCGGCTTTTGGTGATTTTTTGCGTTCCATAACTATATATTTTTATTTTCTGAGTTTCGATTTTTCGGGTTGCTAAATTATTAAAAAATTATCTATCTGTTTTGTGTTTGATGTATTTTTTTCGTAATAAAAACCAAAATATACTAATTCCAATTAATGTGCCCAATACATTTGCAATAAAATCATAAATGTTTCCGTTGCGTCCGGTAAAAACATAATGTTGCATTACTTCCAGCATTAAGCCAAAAACTGTGCCAATTAAGAACGTAATAATCAGAAAAGTATAACGATTTTTTTGTAAGTTGTATTGCCGGGTAAAGCCATAAAGAATGAGAAAACTGAACAATCCGTAAAAAACAATATGTACGATTTTGTCGGGTTGAAACCAGTCCCAGAATCTAACAACCCTGGGAAATGCATTGCCCGGTAAGGCTGATAAACAGAATACAAAAATGGCCCATGCGATGGCGGG
>CAZTAW010000258.1:0-4647 GCA_964611705.1 uncultured Bacteroidales bacterium | reverse complement strand
AGAAAATATACTTCAATCAAGGATTCTTTACAGGATACGGATCGTAATGTCTCCATCATGGAGTTGCAGATGAAATACGACACCGAAAAGGTGAAAGCCTCCGAGGCGCAACAACGACAAAAAGCCGAGAGAGCGCGTTTTCATAATGCAGTTCTTATTGGACTGATCGCACTTACATTGATTGTTATTCTTTTTCTTATCAGGATATATCATACAAAAAAGCGCGTTGCGAAGAACCTTGAGGAAAAGAACCGTGAGATCAGCAGACAAAAAGGACGTGTTGAAACAGCTCTCAGAGAGTTAAAGGAAAGCCAGCAGCAAAATATCGGCATTCTTGAAACTATACCCGATCTTTTCTTCCTGTTGGATCAGGATTACAGGTTTATCAAACACAATGAAAGTAAGAATGTAGACATGATGCTGTCCCCATCAGATTTTATGAACAAAAAAGTGGATGAGTGCTTTCCTGAAAATCTTGCCAAACCTTTGGTTCGTACGCTCAATAAAGCTAAAGAAACCGGGAAGCTTCAATTTCTTGAATATTCGCTTGAGGTAAAGGGATCCATGCATATTTACGAGGCCCGTATCATGCCTACGCCACAAATGCAATATCTTGTCTTGATCAGGGATATAACAGAAAGAAACAATATAGAAAATGATTTGCGAAAGGCTAAAGAAGAAGCCGAGAAAGCAACAGAGATGAAATCTATGTTCCTGGCAAGCCTTAGTCATGAAATACGTACTCCGCTTAGCAGTATCATCGGTATTGCTGGCGTATTGGAAGAAACCGAACTAACCGAAGAGCAACAGGAATTTCTCAATGTGATCAACATTTCAGGAAATAATTTGATGAATCTGATTAATAATATACTGGATTTTTCCAAGATTGAATCCGGTCAGCTTGAATTGGGCAAGATAGAGTTTAATATTCCGGAAGTTATTGGTGAAGTTCTGTCTGTATTAAACTTGCAAGCCGAAGAAGCAGACGTGACACTTTCGGCTGATATAGAGAAAAATGTTCCCAATCGCGCAATTGGAGATCCCATGCGCTTAAAACAGATTCTCATTAACCTGATCAATAATGCCATCAAATTCACGAAAAAAGGAAAAGTAAATATTCATCTGCAGAAATTTGATGAGGATGAAACATCTTTTAGATTAAAATTTAATGTCGTTGACACCGGGATCGGAGTTGCTGTTGAGCAGCGGGATAAGCTGTTTAAGGCGTTTTCACAGGCCAACTCTTTTATAGCAAGGAAATATGGTGGAACCGGACTTGGATTAGCAATTTCAAAACATTTTGCCACCATGATGGGTGGAGATATTGGTGTTCAAAGTGAATCGGGAAAAGGTTCTGATTTCTGGTTCACCGTGGTATTTGATAAAACAGATAATCAAAAACAGAAACCTCCTGAAAAAAACAAAAGGGAAAGTGCGGATCGGAGCAAAAAGGATATGGGAAAAATGAATGTTCTGCTAGTTGAGGATAATTTGTTAAATCAGAAGTTTGCCCAGGCTATTCTTATAAAAAATGATCACAAAGTGGATATAGCGGAGAATGGCAAAATCGGAGTGGAACTGTTTGAAAAAAACAATTATGATATTATACTGATGGATATTCAGATGCCCGTAATGGATGGAATTGAGGCCACAAAAAAAATCCGTGCAATCGAGAATGAGAAAAACCTTGCCCCCATCCGGATCGTTGCAGTTACGGCTTATGCAATGGAAGGTGATGAAGAAAAATTTTACCGGGCCGGAATTGATGATTACCTCAGAAAACCCTATAAAACTCATCAATTGATAGAAAAACTTCACAATTAGATATTCATTACTTTTGTATAAAAATGAATTGATATCCCATAATAATGTAATGAAAGGATATTTATGGAAGACAGGAACAAAGCATTACAGGCCTTTAATGATTTATTGAATATAATGGATGAACTTCGTGCCGGATGCCCATGGGATAAAAAACAAACCCTTGAAAGCCTCAGATATCTGACAATAGAAGAAACTTATGAGCTTTCGGAAGCTATTCTGGAAAATAAACCGGATGATATTAAAAAAGAACTTGGCGACCTGATGTTGCATCTTGTCTTTTACACAAAGATTGCCTCCGAGAAAAAAGCATTTACTATGGCGGATGTACTGGAAGGTATTAATAAAAAACTGATCAACCGTCACCCGCATATTTACGGGGATGTTGAAGCACAAAATGCAAAAGAAGTAAAGGACAACTGGGAAAAGATAAAACTCAGGGAAGGAAATCCTTCTGTATTAGGTGGTGTGCCGGTTTCATTGCCTCCGCTTGTGAAAGCATACAGAATACAGGAAAAGGCCAAAGGCGTTGGTTTCGACTGGGAAAAGCCCGGGCAGGTTTGGGAAAAAGTGAAGGAAGAAATGGAAGAACTGAAAAATGAGGTTGAGACATCGAAAAATAAAGATTTAATGGAAAACGAGTTGGGTGACCTTCTATTTGCCCTTGTAAATTATGCCCGTTTCATTGATATCAATCCCGAGAATGCCCTGGAAAGAACCAACAAAAAGTTTATCAAAAGATTTCAATACCTTGAAAATGAGATAAAAAAACTTGGAAAAAACCTGAAAGACATGACCCTGGCCGAAATGGATGTTTACTGGGAAAAAGCAAAAAAAACAGAAAACAAAACTTGATCAGAAAACTTATCATAACGGCTTTACTATTCATTGTTGCATTCAGGTACAGCAACAGTCAGCAAGATTCTTCTGTTTACGATAAGTACCCGCTTAAAATCAATAAAGCTTATGTTAAATCCTACTTTACCGATTCCTGGAAAATTGTTAAATCTCCTTTTTACTGGAAAAATAAACAATGGATTACGGCTGCAGTGATAACGGGAACAGGAATATTGCTTTATACACAGGACGATGCCATACATAAGTTTGTACATAAAAAAAGTAATGATTTCACGGATGCCACCACAAAATATTTTCTTGAACCCATTGGACGGGGTCTTTATACACTTCCTTTGCTTGCTTCAATGTATATATACGGAACCGCTTCAGGAAATAACAAGCCCAAAATGGTTGCTTTATTAGGTGTTAAGGCATTTATTATCAGTAGTATTTTCGGACAAATTGTAAAACAAGTAACTCATCGGCACAGGCCTTATCAAAATGATCCACCTGACTTTAGAAAATGGGACGGGCCTTTTTCCGATATTAAATACACCTCATTTCCTTCCGGGCATACCATTTCTGCCTTTTCAATAGCAACAGTTCTGGCAGAAGCATATAAAGATAAAATGTGGGTGCCAATTGTGTCGTATAGCCTTGCAACATTGACAGGATTATCCCGTATACACGACAATAAACATTGGGCAACGGATGTATTTGCCGGAGCTGTGATCGGGTATTTTACAGGACGGTTTGTTTTTAGGTCGTATATGAATAAAAACAACGTTACTATTCAGCCGGTTTCCGGAAATGGTTATTCGGGATTATCATTGAGGTGGAATTTTTAGTTTGTAAAATTGTCTTAAACAGAACCATATCTAAAATCAACTAAAAACAACTAAAGATAATTATCTATGAAAAAAATCAAGATTGTATTAATATGTTCATTTATTAGCATAGCATCATTTTCACAGGAATATTTGCCAATTGCTGTTGATCATGGCCATTGGTTTGTCGCACTCAAAGACAAAGAAAGCCCGATTCCATATGATGAGTTATGGCATTACTATACTTACGGGGATACCATAGTAGGTGATATAGCATATAAAAAGGTGTATATGCAATTGGCAGATACTTTTTGCGCACACAATCCCCCTTATGAACCATTTGGGCCAATAGATCTTGCAGCTCTTATCAGGGATGATATCGAAAACAAAATTGTATATGCGATAAGTATCCAGGAACCCTTTTATTCTGATTGTCCGCAGAACGAAGAGTATGTTTTATATGATTTTTCCCAAAAGGTTGGGGATACTGTTTATTCCTGCCTTTTTGATTGGTACTATAACAGTAAAGAAATTACTATGATTGAAAGTGGAACGAAATTCGGTATTGATACAAGGATATTCTCGGTTGGGTCTGCAACTGATTCCTATTATGAGGGAATCGGGTCACTCTATGGTTTACTGGAAGGTTTCTTCTATCCGGTTGATAAAAAAGGGTTTATGTACTATACTTATTTATTTAATTATTGCCGTACAGATGAATGTGAAATGATCGTAAACACCAATGAAACGGGATACAATGAAGCATCAGTTTTTATATCACCAAATCCGGCAAAGGATCACTTGTTTGTCAGGATATTAAAGGATGAACAGATTAAAGTTAAGGCTATTGAATGTTATGATCTACCTGGGCAGAAAATAAAAGGGATTAAATTAGACGGTAGTCCTATTCATCAGATAGATACACAATCATGGTCTAAGGGTTTATATATCATCAGGATTATTTTTGAGAATAATATTGTCATAAGTGAAAAGATAATCATCAACTAAAAAACCCTGCAAGTAATCTTACAGGGTTTAATTCAACATGATATAATTAAAATTTACTTTTTCCTTTTACCAAGGTAATCAGCAATACCGTCTGCTGTAGCTTGCAGGCCTTCATCCCCGCTATGCCAGTCGGCAGGGCAAACCTCGCCATTCT
>CAZTAW010000257.1:0-4665 GCA_964611705.1 uncultured Bacteroidales bacterium | reverse complement strand
AAAACTGATCATGCCGGATTATAAAGTATTAAAAGACGTTGCAACGCAGGTAAGACGGGATATTATACGCATGGTTCATGGTGCGAAATCAGGGCATCCCGGGGGCTCTTTGGGATGCGCGGATTTTTTAACCGTATTGTATTTTGAAATCATGGATCAGGATCCTGGTAATTTTACGATGGATGGAATTGGAGAGGATGTTTTCATTCTTTCGAACGGCCATGTTTCGCCGGCATTATACAGCGTTTTGGCCAGAAAAGGCTATTTTGAACTGGAAGAGCTTGGAACTTTCAGAAAAATAAATTCACGTTTACAGGGGCATCCGTCAACACAGGAAAAATTACCTGGTATTCGTGTTGCTTCAGGATCTTTAGGTCAGGGGCTGTCTGTTGGAATTGGTGTTGCTCAGGCCAAAAAGCTAAATCGTGATCAAAAGCTTGTTTATGTGATGACAGGTGATGGTGAGCTTGAAGAGGGGCAAATTTGGGAAGCCGCTATGTATGCCCCGGCACATAAAGTTGATAATTTAATAGTAACTGTAGATTATAATAAAAAACAGATTGACGGGCCAACTGACATTGTTATGCCTTTAGGCGATCTAAGGGCAAAATTCGAATCTTTCGGCTGGATTGTAATGGAAATGAATGGCCATGATCCAGAAGAGTTGGTAACGACATTGCAACAGGCAAAGGACAGCACAAACAATGGTAAACCGATTATCATCCTTATGCATTCGGAAATGGGTTGTGGCGTTGACTATATGATGGGAACGCATGAATGGCATGGCGTGCCCCCAAATGATGATGAAGCCGAAATTGCACTGGAACAGTTGGAAGAAACTTTGGGCGATTATTAATTTTTATAAATAATTTTTGCGTAATAAGTTTGTAAAATACTGGTTTATAGTTTTTTTCTTTTTAATTGCTTCAACCGGAGAAGCACAAGTTAAGAAGATTCAAGGAAAATCTGCCCCGACCACCCGTATTTTGTTTCTCTTCGATGGCTCACAAAGCATGTATGCAAGATGGCAAAGTGACATTAAAATCAATATAGCACGCCGATTATTATCCAATATTCTGGATAGCCTGAAAAAAGTTGAAAATCTTGAGCTTGCCCTCAGGGCTTATGGCCATCAGCGTAATTACCCACCCCAGCATTGTGACGATACAAAGCTTGAAGTACCTTTCGGGGACAGGAACATTGAACAGATCAAGCATCGTTTAAGTGCAATCAATCCGAAAGGAACTACGCCCATCGCCTACGCTCTTGAAAAAGCAGGCACGGATTTTACGGAATGTGATAATTGCAGAAATATTATTATATTGATAACGGATGGGATAGAGGAATGCGGTGGCGATCCTTGTTTGGTATCGAAAGATTTACAAAAAGAGGGAGTGATTCTCAAACCCTTTATCATTGGTATTGGGCGAGATTTCAGCGATGTGTTTGATTGTGTTGGTACCTACTTTGATGCCTCCAGTGAAGTACAATTTCAAAAGGCGCTCGATATTGTTATTTCCCATGCTTTGAATTCAACAACAGCTCAGGTAAATCTGCTTGATGAAAACAACAAGCCAACCGAGACCAATGTAAACATGACTTTCTATGATAATTTTTCAGGGAAGGTAAAAAATAACTTCATCCATACCATGAATCACAAAGCGCTTCCGGATACGCTATACATTGATCCTATTCCGGAATACAACATCGTAGTTCATACCATTCCCCCCGTAACGATTAATAATATTAAGCTTGTCTCAGGAAAACATACTACAATTCCGGTGAAAGTACCGCAAGGCTATTTACAACTTTCATACGAGGGTAACCCCGAGGGGATGAGGGATATTCCATGTATTGTAAGGCTTGATGGTGAATCTGTTACAATCAATGTTCAGAACCTGGGTACGACAGAAAAATATCTCACCGGAACTTATGATCTCGAAGTACTTTGCTTGCCAAGAATATACGTTGATGATGTTGAAGTTAAGCAGAGTACCACTACCAATGTCAGTATTCCGATGCCCGGAATTGCTGTTATCAAGAAAACAACCTATGGTTATGGTAGCCTTTATCAAAAGAAAGGCGATGAGCTTTTTTGGATTTATAACTTCCGGCAGGACAATCCTCATCAGGAATCACTATTTTTGCAGCCCGGAACGTATAAGGTTGTTTTCCGCTCAAAATATTCTGATCGTTCGATTTACACGATGGAAAAAACATTTGAGGTTGAACCCGGAAAATCAACAAACATAAAATTATACAGTAACTAATGTACAGAAATACGATTACAAATAACGAGATACAGGTTTTAATGAAACATTATGAAGTAACCGACATTCAAGACACAAGATCGGGTTTTGGCGATGCACTGCTTGATTTGGGGCGGAAAAATCCAAATATCGTGGCATTGAATGCTGACCTGACAGGATCAGTTAAAATGCATCACTTTGCAAAGGAATTTCCTGAAAGATTTTTCCAGGCAGGAATTGCGGAAGCTAACATGATGAGCATCGCAGCAGGATTAACAATTGGAGGAAAGATTCCGTTTGTTGGCAGCTTTGCGAACTTTGTAACGGGACGGGTTTTTGACCAGATCAGGCAATCCGTAGCTTACTCACAAAAGAATGTGAAAATTTGTGCCTCTCACGCAGGCTTAACATTAGGAGAAGATGGTGCTTCGCATCAAATACTTGAAGATATTGGCCTGATGAAAATGTTGCCCAATATGGTGGTCATCAATCCTTGCGATTTTAATCAGACAAAGGTAGCTACCTATGCTGTTGCTGAACATGTCGGTCCGGTTTATATGCGATTTGGCAGGCCGAAAGTTCCTAACTTTACACCCAAAGAAATTGATTTTAAGATAGGTGAAGCATTGATGCTGAATGAGGGTAAAGATGTAAGTATTTTTGCCACAGGTCATATGGTTTGGAAAGCCATTGAAGCCGGAATGATTCTTGCCGAAAAGGGTATACATCCAGAAATAATTAACATACACACAATTAAACCGCTTGATGAAGACGCTGTTATCCGCTCTGTAATGAAAACCGGATGTGCTGTTACTGCAGAGGAGCATCAGATAAACGGAGGATTGGGTGACAGCATTGCACAATTATTTGCAAGACGCTTGCCAACCCCACTGGAGATGATTGCTGTAAAAGATAAATTCGGGCAAAGCGGTAAACCGGACGAACTACTTAAAGAATTTAATCTTGATTCATCTGATATTATGAATGCGGCCATTGATGTCATGGCAAGAAAATAAGGCTGATAAATAAATGATGATAAGCTCCGAATCTGTATTTTTCGGGGCTTTTTTCTTAGTACCACAAAACCATGAAAGTATTTATTGTTGGATATATGTATAGCGGAAAAACCACTGTTGGTAAAAAGTTAGCCAGCAGACTTAAATATAAATTCATAGATACCGACATGGCTTTTATGGAAAAATTCAAGATTTCGGTTGTTGATTTTTTCTCGAAATATGATGAAAATCTTTTCAGAAAACTGGAACATGAATTACTAAAAGAAATACTCATAACCAAAAATGTTATTATTTCTACAGGAGGAGGTACACCGTGCTTTTATGATAATATGAGCCTGATTAAAAATCATGGTATTTCTATGTATTTAAAGATGAGTCTTGAATCCATTTTATACAGGATGAAAGAATCAAAGAAAAAACGTCCGGTATTGCAGAAATTAGAAAAGGGAAAGCTTAAGAACTTTATTAAAAACCAGTTATCCGAAAGAGAAAAGTACTACAATCAGGCTGATTATGTAGTTAAAGGGGAAAATGCTGACATTAAGATGATTCTGAAGCTGATCTCAAATCATCTTTTCTAAAAGAACTACATTCTCAACATGGCTTGTATGCGGAAACATATCAACAGGTTGAATGGCTGTTATATCGTATTTTTGTTTTAACATAAATATGTCCCTGGCTTGTGTGGCAGGATTGCAGCTAATATAAACGATCTTTTTGGGTAAAATTGACAGTATCTTTTTAACGACTTTTTCATGCATACCGGCTCTGGGGGGGTCTGTGATAATTACATCAGGTTTCCCGTGCCTGCTGATCAGTTCATCTGTTAATATTTCTTTAATATCGCCAGCGTAAAAACTTGTGTTATTGATGTTATTTATTACCGAATTTTGTTCTGCATCTTCAATAGCCGCATCAACATACTCAAGACCGATGGTGTGTCTTGTATTGTCTGCTACGAAGTTTGCAATGGTACCGGTTCCCGTATACAGATCATATACAATTTCATTTCCCTTTAATCCGGCAAAATCCCTGGCGATGCAGTATAATTGATACGCCTGTTTTGAATTTGTCTGGTAAAAGGATTTGGGTCCTATTATAAACTTGAGCTTGCTATCCGTTTTGTTTTTTCTTGGCATCTCTTCAATGATATAAGCCTTTTTTTTGTAATGAATAACATCCTGATCATTGATATCATCGTTGACCTTTTTATTGATTACATAATGTAAGGAAGTTACCCCCTGAAATTTCTCACTGATGGCTTCAAGCAAATTGGTCATGTTTTGCCTTTCTTCCCTGCCAAATACAATAATAAGCATGAGTTGATCTGTTTCTGATGTTCTTATGATCAGGTTGCGCAGAAAACCTTCTTGTTTTTTTATATCATAAAAGTCAAGGTC
>CAZTAW010000256.1:0-4670 GCA_964611705.1 uncultured Bacteroidales bacterium | reverse complement strand
TGTGGAATTATTGGACGGAGAATTTAGGATTGCATAATCTACGGTTGCTAACAGCACCTAAGAAAACATGGGGCGGACAGTGGTTTCCGCAAGGTTCGTTCTTCATGGCTACCTTTATGGCGGGTGGACAGGTAATCGCTTCGAAAGCCCCACGTTTCTTAGCTGCAAACCGTTGGCTGCAAGCGAAAAAAAACAGAGACAATTATTAATCAGACAAAAGACTAATGAAGATATTAATTGCAATCGGGACTGGTAGTTTTATTGGGGGAGTGTTACGCTACTTAATCGCTGAATTTGTACAGACAAGATATTTAACGAATTTTCCTATAGGGACACTGACTGTAAATATTATTGGCTGTTTTATTATCGGAATTGTTTTCGGGCTGGCGGACAAAGGAAACTTAACTCAAGAATGGCGGCTTTTTCTTGCAACCGGACTTCTTGGTGGCTTTACAACATTTTCTGCCTTTTCAATTGAAACAATTGGTATGCTTCGTGACGGACAGTTTTGGAATGCGACTGCTTACATAGTTGCAAGTATTATTCTTGGACTGTTTGTGGCTTTTATCGGTATTTCAATCATTAAATTATTTTAGCTAATGAAAAATAACTCAAATGCAAAACTACTTCGCATCTTTATCGGTGAAAACGACAAGTATGAGCAGCATCCGCTTTACGAAACAATTGTTTTTGAAGCACGCAAACAAGGGCTTTCTGGAGCGACAGTTACAAGGGGGATAATGGGTTTTGGTGCTAACTCAAAAAAAATTCATACCACAAAATTGTTTGAAATTTCATCTGACTTGCCATTGGTAATTGAAATTGTAGATACCAAAGAAAAAGTCAAAAACTTCGTCAAGTCAGTTGAACATATGTTTGAAAACACAAAATCGGGGGTTCTAATTACCATAGAAAAAGTAGAAGTTGTCCGATACAATGCGAGCAAATGACTTGGATAATAGAACGCCAGCAGCCAACAGGCGGTATATTTTATTGCCGGGATAGTGCTGAAATAAACGGTTGTGGCTCGCATCAAACTTCATCACGGCTTGACAGTGACGTACTCCGAAATCGGCAACAAAAACATACCGCCAAAACGTTAGCTGCAAGGCTAAGAAAAAAAACGAACTATGAAAAGAATAACACTTACATCAATTTTAGTCGCTCTGACAATTCTTGTTAGCAGCCAGACTTTCATTCAGGACAATAAAACCTGGAATGTTGTCGAATGTATAAATTGGGGTGGTTGTGGAACTCAATCATTCAAAATTTTAGGAGATACGACAATAGTTCAAACTGAATATAAGAAACTCTATGCTACATACGATACAACTTTTAGCAATTGGAATAAGTATGGGGCGTTGAGAGAAAATGAAAACAAGGTTTATTTTTATCTATTCGCTAATGAAACAGAAGTATTGCTTTATGATTTCGGGTTGAATGTAGGTGAAAATTTTAACTCGACTCACAATTCAATCGAATATCAAGGTTGTCCTATTGAAATGGAAGTTTCATTAATAGATACAGTTACAATTGAGAATGGAGAACAACGGCAAAGGATTACATTTTCTGATGGAGAAGAATGGATTGCTGGAATTGGAAGTATTTATGGATTGGTCTATGTTGGCGTATATCAATGCATTTTTGATATGTATTATGATTTGAGTTGCTGCCATGAAAACGAAGAGTTAATATTTCAATCGCCAAGTTTTGACGACTGCTTCGTAAATACTGTTGGAATAAATGAAAATGTTGGAAAAATCAATCACTCCATTACCCCTAATCCATTCAACCATTCAACTATCCTAAATTTCGACTATTCGAGTTCACAAACATACAGACTTCAAATTTTTAATTCAAATGGACAACTAATAAAAATAATTAATCCAATAAACTCTGGCAAAATTGAAATATCAGGAGAATATCTTAATTCAGGAATTCATTATTATCAACTTACTAATGACAATTATGAGATTGCAGGGGGAAAATTGATAAAAGAATGAAAAAGCCCAGCAGGTAACACGCAATAAAAAACATAGGGCAGAAAGTGCTAATTTTAAACAACATAACATTTAATAAACGGCTCGGTAACTTGATAGGTAGGAGCTTCGAAATGCCCTACGTTTCTTATTGCCAAACGTTAGCAGGCATATAAAATGACGAAATCAGTCTACATATTGACAATTTTATTGGCGACACAATGTGGTTCCATTTTAACGACTTCAAAAAACGAAATATCGGACTTTCAGGTCGTGTATACCGTTGACAAAAACGGGTTGTTTCTTTATGACTTGAAAACAGGAACTGAGAAAAAAATATACTCAACTGACCAAGTGTTCCTAGACAAGAAAATGGAGTTTTTAAATGATAGTATTCTTCTAATTGGACACCAAAGCCAATCAAGAGAAGAAGAAAAGGAAAGACTTGTTTACTCTAAATATATGTATCGTGCGGACGGTGACAGCACTTTCATTACAGACAACCCGCCATACAAGACATTCGACAAGCACGTTTTTCTGACAGAAACATTTTTTGCAATTAATTTGAACAATAGCTCAAACTATAAATTCAGAACTATAGAATACGAACACATTGAACATACAACCTTAAAAGTCAAGACCTCACACTTTGATTTTAAAGGAAATCTAACAAGCGAACACGATACAACAATATTTTGTAGCGGGACTTCAACTTCATACAAAGGCGTGAAATTTTGCGACTTTGAAAGGTATTTTTCCAAAAGCGAAATCGCAAATGAGAGACAAGTTTTCAGCAGACGTGGAGACCTATACTTAACAAATCAACTTGACACGACTTTGCTACTGAAATTTGATGGACACTTTGACCCTAAATTTGGTAGTGGATATTACAAACCGACAATTTCGCCAGACGGTAAACGAATTTCATATCAGTATTTAGACGGTTTTTTAAAGAAAGGTTCTGCTATTTACGAAATGAACATTGACACTAAACAGAAAAAAGAATTAATAGGAGAAGGTTATTTTAATCCGATTTACTCACCAGACGGACAAAAACTATTAATTGCAAAAAATCAAAGACAAGCAAAAGGAAACACTTGGATAAACACAGTTTATGTACTTGACATTGAAAGCGGAAAAACAAAGAAAATAGGAAACGGAACTGAATATTTATGGAGACCGAAACAATAAATACGCCTGCTAACAAAGCATATAGCTTATGGCGGGGAACGGCTGCCTGCAAGGTTTTCGCTTCGTTGCCAGCTTTGGTTACGTTGGACAGGAAAGTGCTTCGAAACCGCCACAAGCCATATGCAAACCGTTGTGCCGCATACTGACAAAATCCTGCAACTATGGAAAAAAATGAAAAAATAAGAGAACAGATTTTTGAGATTATAAAAAATCAACTCAGGGATAACGACCCTCCTGAGACTAAAGCAACATTTGATAGATTGCGTAAACAAGGATTTGATGATTTTCAAACCAGACAAATGATTGGACAATGTTTAGCAGTTGAATTATTTGAGGTCATGAAATTTGGAAAACCTTATAATAATGCACGATACATTAAGAATTTGTTAGCTTTACCCAAAGACCCGTTTGATTAGATTAAATGAAAAAAACTCCTAAAAGAGAATACAGACTCAGTTCAGCCAAGAATTGGATAAAAACATATAAGGGGGACAACATTGTCAAAGGATATTCAAAAAAATACTCTGTTGATAAATTATGTGCTGTAAAGGAGTTGCGAATGATTGGAGTTGAAATTTCAGAGGAATACGAAAGCCAGTTAATTAATTCGATGGAAGCACTTAAAAAACAAAGACTTTTATTCAAGAAAAAACGAGAGGATGAATTAAATGCTCTGTGCGGATTTGAAAGTGATGAAAATTTTGCGATGATTATGGGTTATACAAGCGGCGGATTCCCATATGGAATAACACATGAAGAAATGGAACAAATAAACAATGACAAAGAATTTGAATAAATATGCCAACAGGACAAGCACATACTACTTGGTTTCCGGAGTTAAAGAAAATTTTAAAAAATAAATGGAGTTCAAATCTTTCTATTGAGCAACATTTTGACTTAGTAAATGAATTAAATACTAAATTAAACAAAATTCGAACTGATTTAAATATTCAACCACCAATGATGTGGTGTTCCAAATGCCAAAAAAGACATCGTTCAAAATTTACTAATGTTTCAATAACAGCAATGTATTATGCGCTAAAAAGGTTTGAATTGTGTGAAAACGATGATTTTAATAAGATATTAAGAGAATGGAAAAAATATTCAAAATCAAAGAATATTGATGTTTATGGTAATGAAAAGATTGATAAAAACATTGTAACAAATAATGACTAGAAAAAGTACGACGGCACAACACACAATATAAAACAGTTGGGGCTCAGTGGTTTGCGGGCGTTTGGTTCTCGCGCCAGCGTTCTTCTCGGTGGACAGGAACGCAGCCCGAAAACCCAACCGTTTCATATTGTAAACCGTTGTGTGGCATTTGAAAAAGACGGCAGTAACTAAAAAATATAGAACTATGAAAAGATTAATTATTACCATATCAATCTTAGCATTGTTTTCATCGACACTCTATTCTCAAAAAATAGAAGATGTTGGAGCAGGGTATCCCTTCGGCCACGAGCATCTTGTCCAGGTGTAGTTTAGCCCCGATCTTAG
>CAZTAW010000255.1:0-4755 GCA_964611705.1 uncultured Bacteroidales bacterium | reverse complement strand
TGGTATGGTGTTCGGGACGGATATACAATATCATGTCGTCAATGGAGTCGCAGTTTAAAGTTTGCGATGCGACCATGGTAAGCTGAACTGGACCAATTTCGCCTGTTCCGGGAACATAAACCGGAACTTCTACATTCGGGTCCTCAAAGTAACCTGATCCGCTGGTACTCCATTCAAGAAAGATATAGTTTGTGGCAAAAGGAACCGAAGAAGAATTTGCAAAATCATATGGTTCTCCAAAGCATGAATTTTCATCAGACCCTGCATAAGCATATGCACCTTCAATTACCTCAAGTTCCATGCTTGAAGTGTCATTTTCACATGGGTCAATACCATACCCAATCATTGTAAGGGTAGTTGTTCCAAGTTCAGTATCTCCGGGTGTATAAACAGGAGCGATAGCATTTGGATTATCAAAAGTACCACTACCACTTGTCGACCAGTAAATTGCACTATAGTTCGATGCTGTCGGTGGAGGATTGGATGTTGAAAGATCAAAGAATACATCTTCACAGGTAGCGGTATCTCCACCTGCATCAACATGTACCTGTGGGTTTACTGTCAGTTGTTTGATCACATCTTCGGAACAGACACTAAGTGTTACCGTATAGGTGGCCGGTTGTGTATAGGTATAGCTAACATTATAACCTGTTGCAGTACCTACGCCATCTCCAAAATCCCAGTTCCAATCGGTAAATGTGGCATGTTGTATTCCTGTTGCATGAAAATTAACAACATGACCCTGACAGGTTGGGCTCTGCGTTATTGTGAAATCAATATCATTATGAATGTTAACCACCTCTCGCTGATGGATTGTGGTATCAATACAACCTTCATCATCCGTATAAATCAACAAAACATTATAGGTGCCTTCCTGGGTATAAATATGACTTGTATTTTGATTGTTTCCGGTGCCACCATCCCCAAACTCCCATTGCCAGTCAATGATATTTGTGTTTCCGGTATTAATGGCATCGAAGTATACGGTTTCGCCTGTACATGAGGTGTCGTTAGGACTTATTGAAAAGTCGGCCTGTGGTAATTCATGAACTGTAACTTCTTGTTCAACGGTATCAGTACAGCTATTATCGTTTGTAACTATGAGGGTAACAAGATAAATACCCTGGCTTGTATAGGTATGTGTAACATTTTGACCTGAGCCGCTGAATCCATCCCCGAAATCCCATTCCCATGAAGTAATATTGGTTGTACTGCTGCCAGTGAATGTGAATGGCAATTCCGCACATATCACTGTATCGGGTGAAACAGCAATACCTGCTTGCGGTGTTTCATTTATTTCAATTAACTGAGATACGGAATCCGTGCATCCTTCCGCATTGGTAAGGGTAAGTGTTACTTCATATATTCCCTGTAACGGATAGGCATAAAAAACATTCGGCCCTGAAGCAGCGCTTCCGTCGCCGAAATCCCATTGCCAGCTTGTAATGACTGTACTATTTGTGTTTGAACCGTTGAAAGTAATAAGTTCGTTTTCACAGATATCGTTATCAGGAGAAAATGTAAATGAAGGATCAGGTAAAGTGTCAAGGGTAAGGGTCATGTAGGATGTGTCGTTATCACATGGGGCCTTACTGTATGCCACCATTCCTAACTGTATAGGGCCAACTTCACCTGCACCCGGTGTATAAACCGGTGTAAGAGAGTTGTATGGAGTGAATGTTCCGGTTCCGCCGATCCATTTTACGGAATCCTGGTCGGTTGCAGAAGGTGTAATCGCGGATGTTGAGAAATCAAAGGAGTGTGTTTCACAGACGCTTTCATCCGATCCCGCATCACTCAATGCAAATGGATGTATTGTTATATCATGATAATTCGTATCGGAACAAATAACCAATCTTACAGTATAGTCTCCTGTTGAGGTATAGGTATGAGATGTGTCTCTTCCGATGGCTGTGGTGCCATCACCGAAATCCCATTCATAATCAGCGAATGTGACATCTCCTGTTCCTGAAAAGAGAACCGGTGAATTAATACAGCCTACTGTATCAGCGATTATATCTTCATCTACTTCCCGAACCACCTTAATTGAGGAATCAACACCCACACAGCCATAGGAATTATGCATGGTCATAACTACGTCATATACTCCCGGAGCTGCATAGCGATGCGTAACGACCTGTCCGGTTTCTGTCGGGCTGCCATCTCCAAAATCCCATTCCCACAAAGTGATCAAACATGTGCTATGACCGGTAAATTCAACTTCAAAATTGGTACAGCAGGTATCAATGGGTACCATTGTAAAATATCCCGTTGGTACGGAATCAACCTGCAAGGTCATAAATGAAGTATCATTTCCGCAAGGCGACATTCCATAACCGATCAACTTAAGGCGTACTTCACCAAGATCTGTTGTATCCGAATAATAGACTGGCTGTAAAGCGGTTGAATCACTGAAATACCCGTTTCCACCAATCCATTTTAAGGAATCGCAATTTGCACTGTCAGGAGGTAAATCCAGACCGGATAGATCAATCGGGTCTCCCTGGCATATTGTAGTATCTGAACCAGCAAATGTAAAAGGTTCCGGAACCATGGTAAGATATACGGAATCTTCCGCAGAACATACAACATTCGTAGCAGTTACTTTATACCAACCGGTTATGTTCGGTGTAATTACCCTTGTGGTTTCGCCTGTATTCCATAAATACTCATCGGCAGGGCCTGCATCAAAATATGCCGTATTAACGCCGTTATCACAAACAGTTGTATCTGGACCGAGATCAACAGCCGGGTATTGCCCAACTTCAATGGAAAGATTAGCGGTTGGTCCGGGCGTTGGACAGTTATCGTTTGTGCCATATACGGATAATGTACCCGAAGTTGCATTGGGAAGAAAATCAAGGGTAACAAAATTATCAGATGTATCTGCCTGATTAACGACAACATTGCTACCGGAGTAGGACCAGTGATAATGTTCGGTATTGGGATCAGCAACAACGGAGAAATACACACCGGTATCACCAGCACAATGCTGTTGTGGTGGTGTCTGAATAAAAGTCAACACACCTGCTGCTCTTTCCTGGTAAATTGTAACCGGGGAGGTTGAAGTTGAGGCTGAGTACCACCAGGTATTAATTGTAATTAGATCGCCAAAATCATTATCCCAGGGATGACAACCTGGGTTAGGTGGTTCGCTGTTGCAACCGGTGAAATTAGTTCCTCCACCAACTTCTGTATCATCCCAATAAAGGAGTGGCACGGGACCATCCGGGCTCACCAGACTTACCCTGAAACCATTTATGTTGTTTTCAATATCCCATAGTGGAAGGTTTGTTAATCCATTAATGTATGTTACCGTGAAAAGTATCTCCTCATTATTGGGTACCGGGGTTCCTGAGCCATCAAGTCCATCCCAGACCAGGGTGTTTTCTCCAATTACTACAGGTCCTGTTAAGGTTACATCTACAAATGCGGGATTCACAAAATCAAGCATTATATCCACATTTCCGGCTTTGTCAACCCAAACATGAAAAGTAATTTCTCCATTATCGCAATTGCCTACTCCATAGGGATCCGGTGGAATAATCTGACCTTGTGTTGATGCTGTTGGAAATAGTGTAGAATCAGGTTCATTTAGAAAAATTGGAAACTCCGGAACATAAGCTTGCCCATTTATTGATTTTCTGTCTTGTACAAAATTTCCGGTATTGGCACAACCGGTTTGGTTACAAAACATTACCCATGCACGGCCTTCCATTTCATCATATTCAAGGGAAGTAACAATGCTATCTGCAGAATAAACATAAAAGGTAGATGAATTTGTTTGCCAACCCCCGCTATTTGTTTCCCTGAACTGCCATCCTTTTGAATACAACCTGCCAGGTTTTATTTCATCTGTTACTGAATCAGCAATAGTTACATCTATAAGTTCTATATAAAAGCTGCCTATAGCCCTGCCTCCTGTATTATTATCATATCTTTCAAATTCGAGAATATATTTTCCGGTGTCAGGCGGCGTCCACTCCAATGCATCATACCCTCCACTTCCTGCCAATTGCTGCGGTCCCACTCGGGCTTCATCTATATCGTTAATGAAACCGGTTCCGCTTTCAGGAAGATCTTCTTCCGATTTAACAATGTTTCCACTAATATCTTTAATTCTGTATACAATACGATAATCATCAAACCATCCTTCATTTGGATCACCATTGTATCCCATATAAATGATTTCTGCACTATCTTCAACTATAAAATAAAGCCTGTCTGTTTCATCGCAGTTATAAATAGCAAAATTTGTTCTGTCACCACTTGAATAACAATGCCCATCAAAATCATTACACAGGAATAAATATGTCCCTGTATTTGGCTCGTCCACCCAAATTTCTTTCGATCCTTCCGCATAAATGTTTGAAGTAAAAAAAGTTAATCCGAAAAGTACAGGAATAAGTGTAAAAATCAGTTTTTTCATCGGTTAAGTAATATAGTTACAGTTAAATCAAGTTCACTCCGCAATCAATTAACTCTTATACATGAGAAACAGCCAAAAAGTTACCAACAAAAAAGAGTTAATAAGAGGTCAAATTTAATAATATTGTTGAAAAAAAGAAAAGATTTCTCAGTATTCTGTTATTTTAATAGTGGGATTTTTTGTTTAGTCGAAAGATGAGAGTCATTCTCAGAGACCTGTCTTGTATACAGATATGTTACATAGCTGGATGTTATAATATTTTTGTATAATTCATCAAAACGATGAACACTCCAGCGGCCCGGCCACCACTCTTCCCCGGCCTGTTT
>CAZTAW010000254.1:0-4764 GCA_964611705.1 uncultured Bacteroidales bacterium | reverse complement strand
AAGTACGACCTTAACGGGAACCGAATTGAGAAAACCAAATATGGAAAAGAAGGTAACATTAAAGAAAGAAAGGAATATACGTATGATGGAAACAAAAATTTAATCGAGATACAGGAATACGACTCATCCGGAGCTATAGTTGAAACAACGAAATATAAATACAATGAAAAAGGCAACCAAACAGAGAAAGAGGAATTCGATGAGGAAGGAAATCTAAGCAATAAAGTACTTTTCTATTACAATGATAAAGACCTTGACTCCAAGCGTGAAATCTTTGAACCCGATGGCAGTTTAGACTTTACTGCAACCTACGAGTATAAATTTGATAACGAAGATAACTGGACAGCCAAAATAATCAGGTTCGACGGTGAACCCGTATTATATCTGGAGCGTAGTATTATTTATTATCCGGAATAAAGTAGTATACGTCTTATTTATAATATGCTAACACGGAAGCTGAGAACAATTATTATAGTCTTTTTTTCTGTTTAATTGATTTTTGCATGAAACTCAATTAAACGGTTTCTCATATTTTTGTATATTGGTTTTCCTTTTCCTTTTGGCAAACCATCTTTATCTACAAGCTTCTTATCCATGCTAAAAACTTTGAAATCATTGATCAGGTCCCTAATTTCTTCCTTCTTAAAACTTTTACCTGCTTTTGTATAAATACTTTCTATTTTGTTCAGAATATCCCATCCATATTTATCCATATGATCAATAAGTCCTTGCGCTGTCCATTCAGTTTTGCCATTAATTCCAAAAACATGCTCCAATGCATTTTTGTATACTTCTAAAGCTCTTTGATTATTACCAGCGTTTTCATGTTGTTTTGCTTCCTCTAAAAGAGTATTGATTCTTCGCTTGGCCCTTTTTATTTTAACTGCGCTGTATATAGCAATACCGATTGCTATCACTATAATACCACCGTATATAGCGATATCAGCTTGATCAAATAACAATATAAATAACAATGTTTTCATTTTTGTTAATATTTTATTATTACTCCGTTTCTATAAGTTAAACTCTTCAAATCCTGATGCAATCAGTATTAGTATCGTAAGGGCTAAAGAAATTATCCACAACAAAATTTTAGTACCCTTTGATAGTTCGTCTTCAGATTTTTTAAAAAACAAGGATATTATTCCAAGTAATAAAAAATCCATTCCAACCCAAACAATACCATAAAAAATAAACTGTTCCGAGGAGATGCTTATAATAATGCCTGTTACGATCAAAGCAATTCCACCAAAAAATTTCCATAAACCCTTTTTATTATACTCACTACTAAGCTCCTTCTTTGACTCTTCATCCGAATACTTTTCCATTAAATTGTTTTGTTCCATAATGCATGTTTTTTTGATTGTTAATATCTATTATACTACATATGACATATCTCCTTATATATATTTTTTAAATACGTATTTCTTGTCTCATCCGGTCTTACTATATTCATTTATTAATACTCAATATTTTATCCAGCCACTTGTTACTCTCATCCACAAATTTCGGTATGTCTGATACATTGTTTTTAATAATAAATAAGGACAATATATAATCATTTGTATTGATCAAACTTATAATTGTAGATTGAATAACACGACCGTTATTTGTGGATACATTACTTTTCATTAAAACAGATGCAACATCTAGCTCGTTTCTAATTAAGATGCCATTTTGCATACTCTTAATTTTTCCATTGTCCTTGAAATAATCATTTCTTGCTTTAAAACCTTTATTATTTTCAAAGTCAATACTCTTTGCAAATACCTTAAAAAACTCTTTTTATAGTTCTTAAATTCTTTGCTGCTTAATTTTTTATCCTGAACCGAAACCTTAATGTAATAGGGTATAAAGGCATCAGGATCAGAATTATTGTAAACAAAATCCTTAATGATGTATAATCCTAATGTAGTTATACCTTTTCCTTCATTTGATTCCACGTAATTGTATAAATCCGGCAAAATATCTGATACTTCGACAAATCCTTTTGGTACTGGAATAACAATTTTGTTGCCCTTGAAATTGTACTTATCGGTTTGCGCTGAAATATTACTGATATTAAATACCACCGCAAGAATAACTAATATCCAAAAAATTATCGGTACATTTTTTGGCTTATTGATAATTTTATATACCTGTTCAGAAGAAACACTTTTTATCATAATCATAAGCTTTTCATGGTTCGATTATCAACAAAATGTTAAAGGTAAAAAGAATTACATTTCAATTGTACCTTTCAAAAGGATATTGTATAAAGTAACATTTACTATGTATGAGAAAATCAATTTTTTGTATAAAACTATTTTACTCATAAAAACATTCTGGCTAAGTATTTCTTAAAAATGCTTCAATTTTCAAAATAATCTTATCAAGAAGTTGATCCAATTCATTTTTTTTGCCCTCTACAGTAACCTGGGATAGCAAAATATCATTCTGCCAAAAGGATAACTCACAATTCATGTTTACACCATCTAGCTCATAAATGATGTTGATTACAAATGCATCCGGGGATTTTTTAGGTGAATATATGAAGCGGCTCTTCACCCCTCTTTCTGAAGCATTATATAACTCCTTCACTATTTTTTCCTTCAATTGTAAATTATCATTAAAGGTGGCTTTATTACCTACATTTCCACAAACAATAAGCGGTTTTTCCTCAGCCAACTGAATGCTATTCCTCACCTTCTCATTCACCACACCAATTCTGATATTGGCACTACCAAACGGTTGGGCATCCTGCTGATAGCCCATACTTTCGACAAGCTCCTGAAGGTATTCCTCACTTTCCAGGAACCATTTTTGTACGTTGAGGTATTTGTCTTCATCCAGGACTTCCGGGTTGTTTTTTAAAGAATAAAGCAGGCTGTAAGTGAGCAATCCCTGCTGATATTGTGGCAATTCAAAAGCACTTTGGTTGGGTGCCGAAGCTGCCAGGATAAACGTCCCGGATTTATCCTTTAAATCTTCTACCTGTCGAATTCGTTCTGTTTCCTCATCGTTCCTGGCCAGAGCAAGCATTTCTTCGGTGAATTGCCCACTGTGGCAGGCATCAAAGATCAGGATGGTTTTGTTGGCCAGCATTTTATGCGGGCCTTCATAGCTTAGCCAGTTTTGAAGCTCCTTTGTACTTATACCAATAGGATTGTAATTGGATGCCTCGGCCGTTAGAAAGGTAAAGGTCTTTTCTTCCTCACCCTGCATGATGCCATGCCCGGCAAAAAAGATCATGATCACATCCTGGGGTTCTGCTTTCTTACCAATGTCCTCCAGCGCTTTTCGGATGCCTTCTTTTTCCGGTGTGGTGTATCCGCCATCTTTATAGGCATTGCTGTGAACCTTATATATAAAAACATTTTCTTCACCCAACAATTCTTTAGCGCTTACTTCCACAGTCCGTGCCAGGTCGGAGGCATCTTTGGCAGGAAAGTTCAGGTCAAGCATATCATCCTTGTAATCATCGATACCAACCATGACTGCATAAAGTTTGGGATTGACTTCTTCTTCTGCCTCCTCATATTGCAAAACCGCTGCTCCGCGTGATTTCATTTCTTCGCCTTTTTGTTTGGCTATAGCGATAACATTAACCTGGTTTTCTTCACCCGGAATAAAGTGTTTTTTTATGTTATCTGAACTAATTTCAAGGAAATACAGGCTATCTTTCTTTTGTAAATCACTTATGGGATAGGTTGAAACCATTTTATCATTCACATAAACTTCTACACGATCTATGGCCAATTTGCGCTCTGTGATTTGGTAATGATAATTCTCGCTGTCTTCATTAATTCTTTCAACAAGTGGCAGGGCACCACAAATATCCAGGTCAGATAATTTGGGATAATTAATCTCCTGACCGTTCATTATCTTTTCAACCAAACCAGGAACATAAAGCTGATCTTTCAACTGGTCTAATCCAATAACTTCCAGGCCACACACAAAATAGAGGTAATCACGGGCGCCTTCGCTGCCGTCGTAGCGATAGTGTTCGTCATATACCAGCCAGTCGCCATTTGTCAATTGCAACCGGGTATAGAGCAACTTGCCGGTTTCAGCCTCCCAAATAATAGTCTTGTTATCATCTCCTGTTGTGATGATATATTTTCCATTGGTGCTGAATCTAGCTGAACGAACACTATTAGTATGCCCTGTTAAAGTATGTAATTTTTTTCCTGATTTTGTCTCCCATATTTTTGTATTATGATCCCTTGATGCGGTAATGATCCATTTGCTATTAGAACTAAATTGGGCAGATTCTACAACACCGTTATGTTTGAGATCAAACCGATGTTTGCCTGTAAGTGCATCCCATATTTTTGAAGTATTGTCATAGGATGCGGTGACGATCCATTTTCCATCTGGACTGAATTGAGCAGAATTTACATAATCTGTATGTCCTAGTAAGTCAAATAAACATTCCCCTGAAAATGAATTCCATATTTTTATGCCACTATGTTTTTTTATTTTGTTTATCTCATTGTTATCTATCAGAGTTTTGGTTGAATCAAAGTTTGCAAAAAGCTTATCTGTCATGATTTGATGGTATCTGTTCATGGATGTTGTGATAATCCTGCTGTTATCAAGGCTAAATTGAGCTGAACTTAAATAATTTGTATGGCCACTAAGAATGTGAATTAGCTTTCCTGTATTAACATCCCATACCTTGGCAGTTTTGTCGTATGAAGCTGTTAAAATCCACTTACCATTAGGACTAAATTGGACAGATGAAATATCAATGGTGAGCGACTGGCTAATCCGGAAGCAGCT
>CAZTAW010000253.1:0-4809 GCA_964611705.1 uncultured Bacteroidales bacterium | reverse complement strand
ACGTCGGGCGCGTGAGAGCGACTTCCCTTCCATTACACAATTGTGGAAAGAGATGCCATGGAAAAATATGGCAACCGATGTTTTGAAACTTTACAAAGAAGTTTATTCAGCTAAATAATTTTAACAATATGGTAGAAAACAGAGATATTATCGTATTTGGGCTGCAACCCTGGGATTTGAATATAGCAAGTACCTGCAAATACACCGCCCTTGAAATGTCGAAAAGAAACAGGGTTTTGTTTGTGAATCCTCCTTTAACCAGAAGCCTGGTTATAAGACATAAAAAGTTGCCAGAAGTACAAAAACGATTGAGGATTCTTAAGGACGAAGAGCCTGACCTTGTGCAGGAAAACGATAACATGTGGGTACTTTATCCCCGCACTATTGTTGAATCGGTAAACTGGATTCCTGTTAATTTCATCTTTGATTTCTTTAACAAAATCAACAACAAAAGATTTGCTAACAAAATCAAAGAAGCAGCCGAAAAGCTTAATCTCAAAGACTACATTCTTTTCGACGACAATTCAATGATTATTGGTTATTATCTGAAGGAATACCTTAAACCGCATATCTTTATCTATCTGTTAAGAGATGCCGTTACACTTGTATCTTATCATAAAAGGCATGGAACCCGATTACAACCCAAAATCATTAAAAAAGCTGATTTTGCCGTTACCAATTCGGAGTATTTTGCTGAATATGCCAGGAAAACCAATCCCAGGTCATATATGATCGGGCAGGGTTGTGATCTTTCAATGTATAACGACAAGGATGGAAAACTTAAAGTACCGGAAGATCTGATCAATATCAAAAAACCTGTAATTGGATATGTTGGATTTCTAACAGAAATCAGACTTGATATTGACGTTCTGGTGCACATTGCAGAACAAAAACCCGAATGGAGTCTTGTTTTGGTAGGCCCTGAAGATGAAGCTTTTAAAAGAAGCAAATTGCATAAACCGGATAATGTATATTTCCTCGGAAGAAAAGATCCGGACGAACTGGCATCATACATCAAAGGTTTTGATGTTGCTTTGAATCCGCAGATAGTTAACAAAATAACGGATATTAATTACCCCTTGAAAATTGATGAGTATCTCGCAATGGGAAAACCAACTGTAGCAACCAAGACAACCTTCATGAACTACTTCAAAGACTACACCTACCTGCCTTCCAGCAAGAAAGAATATGTTGAAGCAATTGAGAAAGCACTGGATGAAAATTCACCTGAGAAAGAAAAAAGAAGAATAGCATATGCTGCAACGCACACCTGGGAAAACTTTGTAGGAAAGATTTATAAATATATCGAAGAAACCGAAAAACGTAAGAAAAGCTAATATGATTAAGGGTAAAGACATACTTGTTGTTGGGCTGCAAAGCCTTGACAGTAAAATAGGCAGTAACTGTGTAAATATTGCACATGAATTTGCCAAAAACAACCGTGTTTTGTATGTAAACTACGCCCTTGACAGAATAACCAGGTTAAAAAACAAAAAAGATCCTTTTATTAAAAAAAGGATCAACATTCTGAATTCAAAAGAAGATGAACTTGTTCAGGTGAATGATAACCTTTGGAACCTTTACCCGAGAGTCGTTCTGGAATCAATCAATCAAATCAGGCCCCGGTTTCTTTTTGATTATCTGAACAAAAAAAATTCCTTTAGGTTTGCAAAAACCATTAGTCAGTCATTAGATAAGCTTGAATTCAATAATTTTATTCTTTTTAACGACAGTGATTTTTACCGGAGCTTCTATCTTAAAGAATATCTAAAACCCTTGCTATATGTTTACTACACACGCGATAACATGGTAGCCACTTCTTATTTCCGTAAACATGGCTTACGGTATGAAAGCCGTCTAATGGCCAAAGCGGAGCTGGTAACGGCCAATTCCATCTATTTACAAAACCAGGCTAAAAAATTTAATACAAATGCACATTATGTAGGACAAGGCTGCGATTTAAGCCTATTTAAAGAAATAAAAACCAGGAAAATACCCAAAGACCTGCAAAAGATACCAAAGCCTATTATTGGATACACCGGCGCATTAAAAAGTTCAAGATTGGATATAAACCTGCTTATTAAAATTGCACAACAGAAACCAGGACACAGTATTGTTTTGGTGGGGCCTGAAGATAAAGCATTTAAAAACTGTAAGTTACACACCCTGCAAAATGTTCATTTTCTTGGATCAAAAAAAATTGAAGAACTTCCCTCCTACCTGACAGGATTTGATGTTGCAATCAATCCCCAACGTATCAACGAGCTAACCATTGGTAATTATCCCAGGAAGATTGATGAATACCTTGCAATGGGAAAACCTGTAGTGGCTACAAAAACAGAAACCATGCAAGCTTTCGAAAAACACGTATATCTTGCAGCAGGCATTGATGACTATATTGAAAAAATTGAACTGGCTCTCAAAGAAAATTCGGAAAAAGAACAAAAGGAACGGGTCAGTTTTGCTCAAACCCACACATGGGAAAACAGTGTAAACAAAATTTACAAAGCTATTAACGCAACAATCTCAATTTGAAAATAATGTCGTTTAAAGAAAAAATAAAATCAAATCCCAGGCTTAAGCAACTTGCCATTAAGTTGCTGACCCCGAAAAACCAACCCAGGCCGCGTTTATGGGTCAGGTGTTTCCTGAATCCTTTGGTGCATAAAAAAGGCAAAGGAGCCAGAATAAAAAGATGGACACGCATGGATGTATTACCCTGGAACCGTTTTGAACTCGGAAGGTATTCAACAATTGAAGATTTTGCAACCATTAATAATGGCGTAGGCGATGTAATAATTGGCAATAACACCCGAATCGGGTTGAGCAACACCATCATTGGACCGGTAAAAATAGGTAATGGTATTATGTTTGCCCAAAACATTGTTGTATCTGGTCTAAATCACAGTTACCAGGATATTTCCATGTCAATCCATGACCAGCCTGTTACTACAGCAGAAATAATCATTGAAGACGAAGCATGGATAGCTGCCAATTCGGTAATTGTTGCCGGAGTAAAAATAGGTAAACACTCAGTGGTGGCTGCCGGGAGTGTAATTACAAAAGATGTTCCACCTTATTCCATCGCTGCGGGAAATCCCGCAAGGTTAATAAAACAGTATAATTTTGAAACAAAACAATGGGAAAAGGTGTAAACAATTATTTATTTATTAACAAACTTTAAATGAAAAAGATAAAAACATTTTACAGATACTTCTGCGATTTTATCAAACATGGTGAGTACAGGTTTATCTTTTCATCATTTAAATACATACTCTTTAAAATACCTTCAGGCAGGACATGTATCGTTAAAAGCCAGGTAGGATATTTTCTATCAAGAAAAGGAACCATTGATTTTCAATTTGCCAATTACGCTTACGAATGGAATGTAAAAAGTTTTGTTCTCGAAAACTTCAAAAACTATAATGTATTTTTCGATGTAGGCGCCAATATTGGCACTTATTGTATACTTCTGGCAAAAAAAGGCCTGAGGTGCTTTGGTTTCGAACCTATAAAAGACAATTACCAGGCTTTCCAGGTTAATGTTTTGCTAAATGATCTTGAAGACAGGATAAATGTGCTGAGATACGGCCTCGGTAAAAAGGAGCGTATTGCTGACTTTATTTACAACACAGTAAATACCGGTGCTTCTCACCTTTTCCAACCACCTGATGAGAACGATGGCATGCACGAAGATGTCTATATTAAATCACTTGATAGTGTTTATGAATCTTTTGGGCTGGACATAAATGATAAAATACTAATAAAGGTAGATGTGGAAGGTATGGAGGAAAATGTTTTCCTGGGTGCCATTGAATTTTTAAAAACCTTCCCCAATCTCTTAATAATATTTGAGAACAAACATTCGAACCTTCAAAAGATCAAAGAAATCTTTGCGGAAATAGCAAAATTTGAATACATGAAAATTGATCATTACAATATGGCACTGAAAAAAGTAAATCAATAAAAATAAAATAACTAACTATGCTGACATTGAAGATATTATTTTGGGTTTTTTTGTTTGTAATATTCTATGTTTATCTCGGATATGGAATATTGCTTTTTTTTCTTGTTAAACTCAAAAGTTTGATAAATCCTAAAAATGATTATTCCGACAAGGAATACGAACCCGAAGTAACATTGTTTGTTGCTGCATACAACGAAAAAGACTATGTTGACCGGAAAGTTCAGAATTCATTAGAACTTGATTATCCAAAGGATAAAGTAAAACAGGTTTGGGTCACAGACGGTTCTGATGACGGAACTCCGGAAATACTTAAAAAATATAAAGACCAGGGCGTTGAGGTATACCATAAATCAGAGCGTGGCGGAAAAATCGGAGCAATGAACAGAGGAATTGGTTTTGTTAAAACACCCATTGTAATATTTTCTGATGGAAATACCATGCTGGGAAAAGAATCTATCCGTCGGATTGTAGAACTTTTTAAAGATCCAAAAGTTGGTTGTGTATCAGGAGAAAAACGTATTAGATCGAAAGATAAAGACACAGCAGCCGGAACCGAAGGCTTATACTGGAAATACGAATCGAAATTAAAAAAATGGGATGCTGAGCTTTACTCGGTTGTTGGCGCTGCCGGCGAATTGTTTGCCATCAGGAAAGAACTTTTTCAGGAAGTTGAAAAAGATACATTACTTGATGATTTCATCATTTCTCTGCGTATTGCTATGCAAGGATTTACCATACAGTACGACCCCCAGGCTTATGCCATTGAAACAGCTTCAGCTGATGTAAAAGAAGAACTCAAGAGAAAAGTTAGAATATCAGCCGGTGGAATTCAATCCATAATC
>CAZTAW010000252.1:0-4839 GCA_964611705.1 uncultured Bacteroidales bacterium | reverse complement strand
TAATAAGTCATTCCTAAATCAGGGTGATTTTCTCCAAGAACATTTTTCTGAATATCCAACGCATACAAAAGATATTTTTCAGCCATTTTGTATTGTCCGAGGATTTCATAAGCGAGTGCTATATTATTACTGATACCGGCGACTCTAAAGTCAACCTCCCCAAAATTTAACTTGTAAATTTTTAATGCTTTCAGATAATGTTTAAGAGCTTTTTCATTGTGTCCGTAAATCCTTTTGTAATATAGACCAAGATTATTATTAATGGATGCTATTTTTTCATGAGTTGGTTCTAAAACGTTCTGATAGATTTCATTTGCTCTGTTCAAATATTTTATTGACTCAATGGTATCATTACTCTTTTCAAGTAATAAACCAATATATCTATAGCTATCTGCGGTTTTTTCATTGTTTTCTCCAAGTTGTTTTAATTTGATGTTAAGTGAACGCTTAAAATAGTCATGTGTAAATGATACTCCTCCACCCAGTAGTCCAATAATACCCATGTTATCGTGGCAATCGGCAAGTAAAAGATTGTCTTCATCCAGATATTTGTAAGCAAGGTTGATTGATGAATCAGCAAAATTCTTAGCTAGTTGTAGCCGGTTCATTCTTCTGTAACATTTTGATATTTCATGGATACACTTAATGGCTTTGTAATGATCTTTTTTATTTTGATAGTTCATTAATGCATTTGTGAAATAGACTATTGCAGTATCAAATTGACTTTGTTCCTGAAAACGATAAGCTTTTTCGATAAGCGTATCCCCAACACATGATTGTAGCTGTTTTTGATTTTGACTAAACAAGCCGGAATGGAAAATTGCAATTAAAAACCCGGTCAATATAATGTATTTGGCTTGATTCATTGCATATTTTAAAAATACTAATGATTTTGTAAAATTATCAAAATTTCACTCTCAATTGCAATTTAACTTCACTTTTTTTATTTCCTTTTATTTCAGCTTTTCCGGTACCGATTGAAGTTTGATTGGTGTAAGCTGTCCGGCTAAGTTTCAGCCAGATATCCAAATCCGGACTTAGGGCATACTTTGCCATAAAATACATTCGGGTTCCTTTATTGAAAAAGGAGGGAATTGAAAATGCATACAATACGTCATTTTCATAGGTGTAAATTCTGGTATCATAATCATCGGTATCGAATAGCGCATAGCGGAAATATAACTTTAACCTGTCTTTTAAGTCTGAATAAATGATGTCATGATAGAGTAAATAACCGTGGTTTTTATCTTCTGGTGATTCAAAGTATTCGGAAATCTCAACCCTGTCGCGCATTTTAATTTGTTCACTGATCATATAATCAATATGAAAACGCCAGGTATTTTTTGTGTAATGAATTATCTGCGGGATAAATTCTTTAGATGAGCTGTTAACCGGTTTTTGTTTTTGCTTATATCTGATATACATCATCACATTATCTCCCGGAGTGATCTCAGCCTGCAAAAAAAACTCACTTCCTTCCGAAGGTGCATCCACCCGGTATTTTAGCCAGGGAAACTTAAAAAGATCACAATAGGCTGAAAGTGTCAGCCATTTGCTGAGTTTAGAGTGAATACCGGTATAGATTCCCACTTCATCCTGGTTTTCCGAATTTTCTCCAAATGCATTGCTGTAAAGATTCTGATAATTTTTTTGATAATCCCTGTAAAGAACACTCAGTTGTACCCTTGAATCCATATTTATCAAAGCGCCCAGCAGAAAGGCATGTCCCCCATTGTCACTCATAGCTGCTTCTCCAAAAAAATTGAAATGCCTGAGCAAAAGATTAAAATCAAGGCCTGCATTCAAAATTTCTTTTCCCCTGAAATCGAATTGATTGTAAAGATGCATGCTGGGTTCCAGCCTGGCCGACAAAAAAGTTTTATGCGCTGTAGCTCCAATCTGCAATCTTTTATTGCGGAACGAAATATGTCCGCCTGCAAAAATACGCTCAACAGTATTTTTATCCTCCAGCTCCCCAACGGTTCTGTGATAACCTGTGTTTTGTAATGAGCTGACCTCGACAGCTTTTCCTTCCAATGTGTCGAAAAGTACAACATTTCCATCAATCTTATTTTTTGAGAAGAATCCGCTTATTGAAAAGTGCCGTGTTTTGATGGTGGCGGCAGTCCCCCTGAATGAAAGGTTCTCGCTTACCGAAGTACTTGGTTTAATGCCCGTTGGAAACTTTTTAACAAAAACAGCTTCAGGGGATTTGGAAAAAGAGAAACCCGACCACAGGGTTAAGCCCTGCCCGAAATTCAGACTGTAATCCCCTACAACAAATGATTCTATTTTGTTAAATTTATGCAGGTAAAAGTAGACGGAATAAAAATCAAAGCCGGGCTTAAGCTTGTCATTTATCAGGTTTTTTAGTGAATCCGGCAAGTGGCTTCCTAAAAATATTTCCCCCGGATCTTTTTCAGCAACAAAGCCAAGCCTGATATTGTTTTTGTAATTGTAATTGTATTTTAAATAATATTTTTGCGGATTTCCGATATAAAACTTGTTCGGGCTTTGCAGCCAGATTGAATCATTGCGAATATACCCGCTCTGCTTTTCAAGCAAAGTGGAAAAACGGATAAATAAGTCGTTTTTGCTGTATTTGATCAGCTTGTTCCCTGAAATATCCGGTGTTTTCTCCGGTTTTTTCATTGTAATAAATGGGGCAATAAGTTGAATGCTCCTTTTATCAAAACCTTCAATGGCCTGCAGTTCATAAATCGAAAGTATGTTTCCGTATTCAATTCTATAACTTCTTAAATTATTGATCCGGAAATCATTCAGAAGATAAATGTCACGAAGCCGGTAAACATCATCGGAGTTGATATAAACCGGATTCCTGTGTAGGATTTCAATTTCATTGATCAGGTCCGAAAAATCAACTTCTTCATCGGTGTTTTGTGCAATATATTCAAGTATTTCAGGCAGGTTTCCTATATCCTGTCCGATTACCATAGTTATAGAAAAAAACAGAAGAACAAGTATAACTATCCTTTTAAAATTCATAAAGAAATGATATTTGAGGCGTGAAACCCAGTGTCTGGTGATAGCCTGTTGCGATATCCAGTTTTATTTTTTTGAGATAATAACCAAAGCCCATTGCGAACAAAGAATGTTGCGTACCAATGCCTGCCCGAAGAAAAAACTTTTCTCCAAAACCGTATTCAATGCCCGTTTTTACTGATAAAGGGAAGCAGGAGTTTTTCTCAGCTTCGATGCTTGCAATGATCTTTTCACTGAAACAATAGGATATCCCGGTGCGCAGCACAAGGAGAATTCTTTCATCGTTGTATTCGCTTAGCTTTGCCCTGATGGGATTGAAGATATGCACACCAATATTTAAATTTTCAACCGGGCTTGCAAGGATTCCTGCTTCAAAAGTGAATACATTCTTGTTGCCGTTTTCCCCGCTGATAATTGTGTTTAGATAATCGAGTTGTATGCCTGCCGAAAAGTTTTTCCCGAAACTTTTTGAATAGGCAAGCCCTATTTTGCTTTCGCTGTAATTGGTATATCCAAAATGGTTAAGGCTTAACCCGAAATTGCCTGATCCTGTGGGCACAACCAGTCCGATGGATTTAAAGCCCAATTCTTTTACCAGAAAACGGTTCTCATAATACACACCTGCTGTGATGTTTGTAAGGCCGGCAAAACCCGCCTGGTTGTTTTGCAGTGACCAGAAATCCGCAAGGGCAACCGAGCTTCCTGCCATGCCTGCAGAGCGGGCTCCACAAGTAAAGATGTCATTTGATGCAAAAAGAAGGTTATTGGAACAAATGAAAATAATTATCATTCCTTTGATGAAATAACCGCATAGCTTTTTCATGACATTGCTTTATTTCCTATCCGGTTTTTTCGAAAAAGGTTCCGGTAAAATTTTATTTTTTTCTAAAATCCGGTTAAACGCCACGGGATTCCGAGCGAAAGTGAGGAATCTATTAAAATTTACCGGATAGTAGTGGTTTTGTAAATAAATTTTGAATTAGTCCATTTTTCTTCTGGTCATCATCCGGGAATAGAAAAATGCGCTCATCATAAGGATCATAAACAAACCCGAGAGGGTAAAAGCCGTATTCATTGAGAGAAGTTTGTTAACCGGCCTGAATACAATCGGGGATAAAAACTGCCCCAGGTAAACCGCCATTGAAAGATTACCGACCAGCCTTCCCCGCAATTTCAGCGGTGCGATACTTACAATCCAGAAATTTGAATTTGGCATCAGCATCCCCATACCAAAGCCTTCAATAATAAGTCCGGTCATATATCCTGCATAGCTTTCGGCCATTCCAATTACCAGGAATCCGCTTCCCATAAACAGGAAGGTTAAACCATATACGGACTGAAATGAACACCTGTTTTTGATTCTGGAATAATTAAGCGCCACAATAGAACTTACCAGCATAGAAATGCTGATAGATATTCCTGTTTTGGTCTGGCTTATATTTCCCAGCGACTGAAAGGCAAATGGAATTTGTACAATGATCATAAAGAAAAAAACAAACCCGAGGAATGCAACGATGTAGATAAGCAATACCTGTTTAATGTTGACCTCACGCAATAAATTTTTTGGAATGATCCTGATATTATTTTTCCTGTAGTTTTCAGGTTCATAAATAAAAATAACAACCAAAACAAGCAAAGCAACAGCCAAAGCATAGATCAGAAATGGCGACCGCCAGCTAATATCTGCCAGTATGCCGCCTATGGAAATAAAAATAACACCCCCAAAAGACATGAATGCTCCCTGATGCCCCATGAATTTTTGTCGCTGCCTGCCTTCAAAAGAGCTACATCATGTACGGTGCCCTGTTCCTCATGGCCGGGCCCTACGCCCTTTCG
>CAZTAW010000251.1:0-4874 GCA_964611705.1 uncultured Bacteroidales bacterium | reverse complement strand
CTAGAAATATTAGGCAACACGTTCATCGCCCCTTTTGTTCTCGAAGTTCCTGCCCATATAAAACTTAGATTGAAAACTTTCAGGGGGTTCTGTATTCATCTGATCAGTTAATGTGCCATCTATGTACAGGCTGGCTAAACCTAACTCCAAAGTATTATAGCAGGCCGCCAGGTGATGCCATTTCCCGTCATTGAATTTATTCGCGGCAACAAGGGTAGTTATGGAACCATTCACAGGGAGGTTGAATTCAATGGCGCCATCGTCTTTCATTTTGATATAAGGACCATGGTTTGACTTTTTCCCGGTATTACCTGCAAACCCTGCCATCTCACCACCTTTTCCGGTATTGGTTTTAAACCAGAACATCAGGGTGAAAACCTCACCTGGATTTACCATGGTCCCATCCGATTCAATGTAATTATCGGTACCGTTTAGCGTAAGCGAATGTGCCCAGGGGTTGGAATTTGAGGTAAAACTCACCGTGTCGTACACATTTCCATTGCCTTTCCAACCAAGTGTTACTTTATTGGTTTGCGGGGGCAGGCTGCTTAGGGTCACCGGATTGAACAATATACCTGTATCAGTTGAGGGAATACCTTCGGGTGCATTGTAATAATAACTGCTCCATCCAATCCTGGGAGTGGCGATAGGTGCGGGAGGATATATTTTGATGTCATAATCAGTAGTGTAAGTAACATCTGTTCCGGGTATAAATTCTGTGATTTTCATCCTGTTTGTGCGGAAAGACAAAGACTGAATATCATAATTGAAATAAATGATCCCTTCATCAGGATAAACGGTTCCTGAATCTACAGGGGCGTTATCTTCATTATAAAACACATATTTTAACGGGAAAATATCCCTGTTGCTTGAAATAAAATTGAACAGATAGTTTGTCTGCTGGATACCGGGATATTGCGGTATCAGTGTTGCCCCGTTATAAAGCTTTGCATGGTTACATCTATAACTTATATCTATAACTTCATAACCATCACAGTTTAAATCGTTGAAATTCCAGTAACCAATCAGGTTGGGTTGCTGCGTAACAGCTTGATCATAGTATTCATTGACTTCCTCTTCACTGAGAGGCTTATCCCAAATCCGCAATTCATCAATGGCATTGATCAGCGTAGGTTCATCTGATTCTTTGTTGGCAGATACATTGTAACCACCTATGACAAAAGCCTGAGTTTTACATGCATCCAGCACCTGATTGCTATTGTCTAACAAGTATGCGATATTGGTGCTATTAATTTGGGTTTGAACCGGAGTTCCGTCAAAGTAAAACTTTTTATTAAACTTTCCGTAACTGACAAAAGTTATATGATGCCAGTAATCGTTACTCATAAGGTCATGATAATCAACATTGAAATTTGCCACCTCCAATTTCTCATCATTAAACAGAGAATATAACCTGAAGGTTATGTTGGGCACGTCGTTGCCGGTGATCGCCATTCCCCAGACCGAATCAACATTCATAAAGATCATCTCGCCACCTATGCCATATAACAGTTCATTCATATCCGGTTTTACCCAGGCTTCGATGCTGTATTGTTTCGATGCCAGGTCGAGGCTGTATACCCCCTGATTACTTAAGTATTGCCCGCTTGGGAAATTGGTTGAGGCGGCATGTTTTACACTGTCTATGAGCAGGGAATGACCACCCAGTTGATTTTGAACGGCTGGTTTCACAGAGTCAAGCAGTGTTTGTCCATCTTCAGTAATACATTTTAATATGGGTTTTTGCTGGAGTGTAGTAAGGGTATAATAAGAGCCCCATCCATCCGTAGGACCTCCGCTACATTTTACATTCACTTTAAGAAATGCAGTGGTTAAAGGCAGTTCATCCATCCTTACATCTGCATAAGATGCTGAGTCAAGATATTGATTGTCTTTAGCGCTTACGATAAGTGAATCAATGGCGGTGGAATCATAGCTGCATATATAAAATCCAACCTCATTTGTGCGTGGCGGAAGGTTTCTCACCGTAAAAGTATTGGTTAATTCAGGTACCGGCTCCCATAAGCTATCATTCATATTGTAATTGTTGGTTAAAAACGGGCCCCAGCCTCTCGAAGCACTGACATTAAGGGTATCGGGATAAACTACATAGGGTATGAAGTAATTGGCCACACTGTCGGAACTGTAATGCACGCCAATATGAAGACGTGATGACAAGGGCAATTGTAATTCCTCCATGGTGGCACTCCAGTATGCATAATACAACGACTGCCCCTCAACTACGTGCTCTTCACCAACCTGCACACTGTCAACATCAATAAACCTGAAAATAACTTTATAGGTGTTTTCCGGCAAGCTGTCTATAACAAAAAGGTTATCCTGTTCGCTACCTGCAATATAGGGTCCGAAACCATTTTGCGAAGCAATGTTTACCTGAGGAAGGTAGACCGTATCCTCACGGACCTGGCCAAAACTTAAAAAACCTGGTATTAACATTATGATCAGTAATACCAAAGGCTTATGCGCGAATAAAAACTTGATTTTTTCCATTTTTTTGATATTTATCTTTTGATGATCCTGAATTCATTGTAAATTATTTTTGTGGGTCTCTTTTCAATACTCAAGTCGGTGGATTTACCGGTGAAGGGTTTCAGCCATGCAACAAACTGTTCAATACGCTCGAAATGGCCTGAAATGAGAATATCTATCATTCCATTGGGTTGCTTTTCAACATAACCCGTTAATTTTAATAATACCGCCTGGCGGTATATTTCAAATACATAGTTAATATCCTTTTGAAAATCACCGCTTAAAAGGATTTTTAAACTTTGCATCCGCTCTGTTTTATAAGCAATTATTTTTCCGTTTGTTGCCAAGAACTGGTTTTTAGTAATTACCTGATAAAGGTATTCCCTGGTCAGGGTGAGATGCAAATTTGAGGGTTGGACAAAGGTTGGACATTCGCCGGAGAGGATATGCACAAGGCTATACATGCGCACTATTCGTCTGTTTGTAGAAACATATGATAACCAAAAATAAATACGACCGACTGAATATAAACCTGGGAGCGCACGGAACCAGGAATAGAAAATGGAAACTTATCATAAATGAAAAGCTGTAATTATGGAAAGAATTTGAAATCAAGCTCGAAGAAAAAAGAAAAATATATGTGCAGGAGCTGCAGAGGTTAACCAAAGTTTTTGAGGATTTTGACACTTGCAAAAATAATATACTGCATCTTATAAAGTGACCGGGTGACTCTTTATCATCGGGTGACTTTTTATCAAAGCAATACCCAACCTTAATTTTCGCAGTCCTTATCATGGAAGTCACCCGGTCACTATCTTGCGTATGGAAAAGGGACGTATTTTAACTATAGGACAAAATCCATAAAATTATTGCTATCAATCACTTTAAACCGGGCATCAGGATATGTTCTTGCAAATTCCAGGGGCAGTTTAACTTTAGTTGCGGGCTTAAATTTGAATTCATAAGCATATATTCTCCCATCATATTCTTCCAGGTAATCAATCTCCTGTTGTTTTACAGTCCGCCAGAAATAGGTATTTCGGCATAGTCTGTTATATTCAAGGTGTTTTAATCTTTCTGAAATCATGAGATTTTCCCATAGCGCTCCGGTATCGTTTCGCAATTCAAGCTGATTGAATTGATTGATCACCGCATTTCTTATTCCATTATCAATGAAGTATATTTTTCTTGATCTTTTTAATTCGTTTCTCAGGTTTCGTGAGAAGGAAGGCAAACGGAAGATAATATATGCTTCTTCCAGAAGATAAATATATCGCTCAATGGTCTCACTATCTGCCTTTAACATATTAGATAACTCTCTATATGAAACCTGGTTTCCAACCTGAAATGATAATGCCTGAACCAGTTTCTCAACAAGATCAGGTTTGCGAATATCTTTTAATCTGAAAATATCCTTGTATAAGTAGTCGGATATGAGCTCATTTAAAACTTCTTTTTCTGATCCTGCCTGATTGATTACCTCCGGATAGGATCCGTAAATTAAACGAGTGTTCAATGATCTGATAATCTCGATTTTGTTTGTTTGATTCAATATTTCCTCTATAGAAATGGGAAACAACCTGAATGTCCACTTTCTGCCCGTAAGTGATTCTTTTATTTTGTCAGTTAGTTCAAAGGAGCTTGAACCGGTTGCAATTAATTGTATATCAGGACAATTATCATGAATTATTTTTAACGTCAATCCGGAATTTTCAAGCCGCTGGGCTTCATCTATAAACACAATTTGACCAGGAGAAAACAATTCAATAGCCCGTGATGAGTTCATATGATCCATTAATTCCCGGTCATCGGGATTATCTGCATTTAACCACAATGTTTTCTCCATTTGTTTTTTCTGCAGTTGTTTCATCAATGTGGTTTTTCCAACCTGTCTGGGGCCCAATAAAAGGATGGTCTTTTTTAAAAAGAGTCTGCTTTGAATTATGTCAAACAATTTTCTTTCTATCATTTTCATAGATTATAATCGACAAAAATACGTATTTATTTCGATTATGATCGACAAATAATACCACGTTTTTTGTTTTTCTGTGAAAGTGACCGGGAGATGCTTTATCATAGCAATACCCAATTTGAAATTTCGCAGCCCTGATTATAGAATTCACCCGGTCACTATCTTTCTGTTACTTGTTAGAACCTGCTCATAAATTCAGGTAATTCCAGTTCGGAAGGGATATCCATTTTCTTTCTTAAGCGATGCCTGCTTTTTTGAATGGCGGAAGGGGTGACATTCAGTATTTTTGCTATTTCTTTGGTGCCTAAATTGATGCGATAGTAAGCACAAAGTTTTAATTCATTTTGGGTGAGTTGGGGATATTTTTCCTGCAGATTGTGAAAGAAACCGGGATTGACTTCTTCAAAATGCA
>CAZTAW010000250.1:0-4893 GCA_964611705.1 uncultured Bacteroidales bacterium | reverse complement strand
GGATTACCTACCAGATTAAAACCATGTGAAGCGTCAGTATAATCAAGACCAAGTGTTAGATCAGTTGTACGCAGATCACCTGTCATAGTCGCAGTTGCATCAGACTTAGCAACATCATCCAGCCAGACCGACCAGCCCTGACCAACCGGCATGGGAGTAGTTAAGTCGGTATTATAGGTCCATGAATTATCTGATTCGGTATGAAATGCAAGCCAGCTTTTTGGTGCATCATTCCAGTAGAAATCGTTAGCTGTTATATTTGTGGTTGAAGGTGTGACGAGGTGCCAGGAATTATCTGTCAGGAAACGTTTTACCGTTATATATCCTGAGGAAGTTCCTTTTACGATCAAAGAGCCGGTGCCACTACCATTTGATTCTATGGTAAGTGTTGCCCCGCTGTTGACAGTCAAATCATTACAGATTGCATTTACATCCGTTCCAATAACAGGGTCGTTTGAACCATCAGGTATCGTAACATTGTTTGAAACGGTGGGTACCGTGCCAAGCGCCCAGTTTTCTGCAACACTCCAATCGGTCGGGGATGTGTCATCATCACCTTGCCAGTTGGTGGAAACCGGACCGTAATCTTGAAAGCTGAGCCAGGGATAGCCGTTGTTGTTGCTCCCGTCAACAGACCAGTAATCATTAGAACTGGCATCATCATAAGGATCTCCGGTAAAGTCCCATGCTGCATCTAAGCCATCACTCCAGCTCACATCGGTGAAGGTTCTCACATTTGTCATCTCAGCCGTGGTTTTACCTGTAGCACCCGTAGCTGTTGATTGATTGGATTCCACTTTGTCGAAGAAGTTGTTGTTATAGGTAGGTGAGCCATATAATTCTTCTCCAACAAAACCTTTGTCGGTAGGGTCGCCTCCATTCACATAAACAACATCACCCGTAGCATAGCAGTAAGATATATTTCCACCGGATTCATTCAAGCCGATAAATGCACCCTTTTTACCGCATGGCAAACTTTCAACAGTAAGATCGCTGGTGGAATAGCAGTTTTCAATAGATGCCGATTCGTTCATACCTATCAAACCACCTGCTATGTCATAATCGGAGCTGACACTGCCGCTGCTATAGGATTGTGAAATTGTCCCCGAATGATTAGATCCAACCAATCCTCCAACTTCGTAATCGCCGTCTACACCTCCGGTGCTATAACAGTTCTCTATTGAATTGGAATTCTCTCCAATCAAGCCGCCAATATCATAGGAACCGGTCACTGTACAACTGCTGTAAGAGCCGGAAACTGAACCACCGTATGCATTACCAATTAAGCCGCCAATAATTTCAGAACCTGATACGTTTCCTGTACTATAGCAATTCGATACACTTCCGCCTAAGTCACCAATTAATGCTCCGGTATAATTATCACCGGTAATATCAATATTTGTTACACCAAGGTTTTCAATGGGCGCGTAGTACGTATAACCAAATAAGCCGATGTAATGGGTATTCGGGCGGTTGATAAATAGATTGTCAATGGTATAGTTTTGCCCATTATACGAGCCGGTGAAATGGTTTGAATTGTTGCCGATGGGAATAAATCCGGCCCCGCTATTGTAGAAATCGCCGCCGCTTTCAAAATCAGCATCGAAGAATGTTATACCTGCTGTTTGCTTAAAGTGTTTTGACCATTCTCCTGAATTTTCCGATAAATACTTCAAATCTGCTTTGTTGGCAATCTGATAAGGATCGGCTTCTGTGCCGCTGCCGCCGGAATAATTTTGAGCTGATAAGCCGGCTGAAAGAATCAGCATCGCTGCAATCATTAATCCTGTTAAAAAAGTAAATTTTTTCATCATCGTTTTGTTTTATTGTTTAAGTCGTTTAAATATTTATTCGATTTAGTAATGCACATATTGCGCCTTTGCTTACCGGCCTGGCCAGGAATTCATCAAAGCCGGCCTGCAATGCCAAAGCCATGGCTGAGCTGCGGAATTTTGAAGTCATGATCAACAGGGGCCTGGGGTGAAGCTGATTGGCCTCTTGCGCTATTTTTAAAGCCATTTCGCCGGTGCAGGTATCCTTATCAATGAGCACAGCATGGCATTTGCTGATTTTTTGAAAAATCAAATCCGGGTTTGTGGCGCTACCGGCAAACACAAGCTCCACATCGTTGTCGTGCAGCAGGCCGATGGTATCTTTTGTCAGCGTTGCCTCAGAGCCCACCACCAGTAAACGATATTTAACTTTATACGATTCGATAAAAGCCTGTTTTTTAAAAATTTATATAATGATACAAAGCATGCGGAGGGTTTGCCAAATATTAAAACTGAAAATATCTTGGGATTATCTTGCGTATTATTGTTAAATTACTGATTATAAACATTTTACACAAGATATTTGAAATGGACTGGAGTTGTTTCATCTAGCAAATAGTTATTTAAATAACAATGAATCAGATAGATATAAACTTATGGAAGATGTTCCTGGCAATAAATCAAATCATTATAAAATTTGAAGTGTTTTTTATGAGTGAAAATAAATCTGTGTTATCTGTGTAATCTGTGGTAAAACAAGAAGCCGCTTACGGATTTAAGGATACTTCATATCCCCTCCCGATAGCTTCTGGTATCTGCATATCTTGAACATAACAGATTGATAGTCATCGGATGACTTGTTTGCACAATGCATCAAGTTAATTTCAATTATGGACTGTTAATCAAATAGTCATCCGATGACTTGCGGATAACTTATTATAACTTGTGTGATTTTTACAAGCCGATCAGATATCCGGTGAGACTTTGATCGGGCGACAAATCGAGTTTTTTGCGGATGTTGTGCCGGCGTTTGTCGATAGTTGAGAGGGCCAGGTTGAGCAGGCGGGCGATTTCTTTGGAGGGCAGATTCATACGCAGGAGCGCCGCCATTTGCAGTTCGCTGCGGGTAAAGTCAGGATTTATTTTCAGGATTTTTTCATAGAAACCGTCATGCATCTGCAAAAACATTTCTTCAAAATCGGCAAGCGGATCCTGGGATGTATCCCGGGTTATTTCTTCCAATGCTGTATTGAATTTTTCCTGGTCCTTTTTTTTGGCAAACAAATAGGTATATGGAATCAACTCCGCTTTGATTTTTCTCATCAGATGATTCAGTCCGGCTCCTTTAAGAGTGTGGTAAACCAATTCCTGTTCTTTCAGCCTGAGATCAAGGCGATATTTTTCGGCCGCCTGTTCCTGAAGCTGTTTTTCCAGGTGAAGCTTTTCCACTTGATCTTTTTTCTGCTGGTTTTCTTTTCCCAGTTTCAGATTATTTTGCCTGGCTTTAGCCTGCTTACGCCGGCTTCGCAGCAAGAGCAAGAGCACAATAATCACAATACCCACCGCACCAAGCAGCATGTATGCCCTCAGCAATGCCTCGCTTTGCTTTTCCTTTTGCAATTTCAGGATTTGGGCTTCCTTTTTTTGCGTTTCATAGCGGGTTTGCAGCTTCATGATCTCCTTGTGCTTTTGGGCTTTAAGCAGGCTGTCCTTAAAATGCATGTGCATCCTCAGGTATTCCAGCGCCTGCTTGTCGTCGCCACTTCCACAATGCGCCATGTGAAGTTTATGATAAACTTCACCCAGCATGTCGAAACCAAATTCCCGGCCTAATGCCCGTGCTCTTTCTAAGTACCGGATGGCCAGTTGATGGTCTTGCTGCCCGAGTGCAAAATCACCGAGGTTAACGCTGTTGTTGAATTCACCGAAGGGGAAGTTTTCTTCGGTACAAATTTTTAATGAGGCTTTATAATTATCGAAGGCTTCATGGGGTTTATCCATTTCATCAAACAGCACCCCGATGTTGTGCAGGTTTTTGGCCAGCAGCCATTTGCTGCCAATTTCACCGGAAAGATCATTGGATTTTCGATAGTAAAAAAGTGCTGAGTCGTACATCTGAAGATTTTTGTATGAAACGCCCATGTTGGCATAAGCATCAGCAAGCAGGGCTGTGTCCTCAGCTTGCTTGTATTGTTGGATGGCCATTTTGCCGTATTGCAATATTTTAGGCTCATAGCCCAGCCTGGCATTGATCAGGGCAATGTTGTCGTAAATAATTCCGAGCTCACGATGCTTTGCCGTGTTTTTGAGAATCTTTTCAGCCTCATGTAATTTTTCGAGCGCTTCTTTGTAATTCCCGGATTCTATTAAAGCGGAAGCTATTCCTGATAAGGCAAAGGCTGTGGACAGCGAATCATTAATATCCCGGTAATAATTGAGGGCTTCGCGGTAATATTTCAGCGCCGAATCGGCAACACGCAGGAAATAAAGAACCGAATCGGTGTTTTGGTGTTGGTGGTTCCGGATTTGTTGTTTTACTAATTCCCAGGTGACGGAGTCTTCAGGATTGTTTTTTGATGAAAGGCTTAAGCCTCCGAAGAGCATCAGAAACACGCAAAAAAAACAAAATAAAGATTAACCCGCATTTTTTGATCATTGATTTTGATTCAAATGCGAAGATAATCAATTCCGTTAAAGTTTTTAGGGATCGAGTCCCTTGGTCACGGTCTCAGGGCGGAGGGATTTGCTGTTGTTTGGCAGGATGTTGTTTAAAGTGCTATTAGAGGGAGCACCTTAATTGCAGGAGGTCCCTACTCCTTGCAGTCGTACTAATGACAAGTATGGTAAATACCTACAAATCTGTAAGTTAAAAAATACCAAAAAACAAGCTCCAAATAACAAATAATAACCAATCATCAAAATTCCAATGACCGAAACAGCCTTGGCTAAGTGCGATTTGTAATTTATATATTGGTATTTGGTGCTTACTTGATATTTGGAATTTGTGATTTGTGATTTGTGATTTGTGATTTTGTCATTACATATTAAAACAAATTTTTTTGTTGAATGCCTCGGGATGACAGGCGCTGCAAGAGTAACAGGGGGGGGCAAAAAAGGGCAA
>CAZTAW010000249.1:4694-4965 GCA_964611705.1 uncultured Bacteroidales bacterium | reverse complement strand
TGCAGGTCATTAATTTGGTTAGGAACAACATTGATCTGTGTCGCCCCTCCGGGGCTGGTTGTTAATTGAAATGATCCTTTTTTACCATACGTTCGCCTCTACGAGGTTTAAGCCCCCATAGTATCTGAACCATTTCGAAAGTTCCGTCAGGAACGACAGTATGGTAGCATATTGAATAGACCACCCACCAAAAGGAGCTCTGTGGGAGCGAAACAAACTATGCAGGTCATTAATTTGGTTAGGAACAACATTGATCTGTGTCGCCCCTCCG
>CAZTAW010000249.1:304-4594 GCA_964611705.1 uncultured Bacteroidales bacterium | reverse complement strand
GGGCTGGTTGTTAATTGAAATGATCCTTTTTTACCATACGTTCGCCTCTACGAGGCTTAAGCCCCATAGTATCTGAACCATTTCGAAAGTTCCGTCAGGAACGACATTATGGTAGCATATTGAATAGACCACCCACCAAAAGGAGCTCCGTGGGAGCGAAACAAACTGTGCAGGTCATTAATTTGGTTAGGAACAACATTGATCTGTGTCGCCCCTCCGGGGCTGGTTGTTAATTGAAATGATCCTTTTTTACCATACGTTCGCCTCTACGAGGTTTAAGCCCCCATAGTATCTGAACCATTTCGAAAGTTCCGTCAGGAACGACAGTATGGTAGCATATTTGAACCATTTCGAAAGTTCCGTCAGGAACGACAGTATGGTAGCAATTGGGTAGGCCACCCAACAGAAGCTCCGTAGGAGCGAAACAATCAATCATAAAATTCGAAAACATAATGATCATCAAACGGAATTTCGAATTTTCGTAGCAATTCCAAATATTCTTCTCTGAAGGTCTTCTCGCCATGATGTTTTTCCTGGTTGATGATGTATTTGATCACGCCATCTCTTTGTGAACGCGAATAGGAGAAAGCCCCATAACCCTCCTGCCATGAAAAATGCCCCAATACAAAACGGTTCTTGTTTATCCATTTTGAGGCATTGGATTTTACATCCCGGATGATATCCGATAAGGATAGAACCGGATTTTGTTCAAAAAAAATATGAACATGGTCTTTATATCCGTTAACGGCCAGGGAATAATTTTTCTGGTTGTTGATAATTCCGGCTATGTATTTGTGAAGCCGGTCCCGGAAATTCACAGTGATAATGTTTTCTCTTCCTTTAACCGAGAATATTGCATGGATGTTGATTTGTGTATAAGTGTTTGCCATTTTGGTTTGTTTTGTTTCGCCCCTCCGGGGCTGGTTAATAAATGTAATATTTTCTATCATAGGGTTGCCTCTGCGAGGCTTCGGTTCCACTGGAAACGCTATTAAATCAATGCCGGCTGAGAAATCAAAACCCAGTTCCTGTCAGATTCTTCGGGTGCAAGTCAGTTAAAGGTTTCAAATTCAGAACGGCAATTCCACGTCTTCATCAGGTTTAGGGTGGCAAGTCTTATCCTCTGTGAAATCAAAATCCTCCCCGCAATCGCAAAACGCACCGTAAGGACAGGTCATTGGGTCGCCGCTACACAATTCCAGGTCCATTCCTGAAGAAGGAAGATATTGCACAGGTTCGCTCCAGCATAAAGTAAGTGCTTCGTAAATTCTTTCAGGGGGCATTCCGGGAGGCATATCAACCAAATCCAGTTTCAATGATTCATAAACTTTAAAAATGGCTTTGTTTACCATTTCCCATTGGTCGCCGCCCAATTCGGTTGATTCAGGAAAGACTTGCTGTTTAATGCCTGTCCATTCCTCAATGCTTTTAAAGGGGACCAGCGCCAGTTCAGCATTTCGTTTATCATCTTCCATATGTGGCGGTGGTTCAATAAAAGGGTCTGCCGGAGGATTGGCAGCTACATTTTCTAAATCTTCAATTAATTGTCTGATATATTTTTCCATTGTAAAATTTGGTTTTAACAATGATACGAAAGTTTTTTTGAGATTGATTGATTGGTTGATTGAATGAATGAGATTGAGTTAGATTGAAAAAAGATTGATGAATTAGATTGATAGGGGGTGGTTAGTCTTCCTCAGTCTTTTTCAGTCTCCTTCAGTCTGCAAGTATCGTCCCTCCGGGACTTTGGCGCAAATACATTTTTTTAGTTACCATACTTTCGCCTCTACGAGACTTTTTTTGCTATTAAATTCTGTATAGCCTTTTGCTTACAAGTTCCGTTAGTAACGGAAGTATGGTAGAAAAATAGATGATACACAACCAACATAAGCTCCGTAGGAGCGACAGCTTACATTTTAAAAGAAGGAAAAGGATTCCAAAGCATTGCCTTTTCCTTCTTTGAGATTTTATGGATATTTCAAAAGGAATCGATGTTTTTTTCAGGATGTCAAAGAACGGATTTTAGGCAATCCACTTTATAATCTTTAGTTTAATTACAAATGAATTAAATTTACAATTGATTTTCGTAGTCGAAGTTCATCATAGAATCAATAAGTTTTTGTTTAGCCTGTTCCAACGCATCAGCATGTCCAATAGAACCAACGGCAAAACTTGCGGCAATAGGTGTAACAAATAAATCTGCATTTACTGTTTCATCGATTTTAGGAATTGCTTGTAAACGATCCGAATCTTCGCGTAAATCTCCTCGAATTGCATAAGCAATTTGGTTGGCGTTGTCACTGATTGCCAAAGCGACAGTTTCCATTAAACTAAAAGTTCGGGCTTGATTAGAAGTTATACGCCAGTTGATTATCGCATCAGCTAACGCTGGAATAATTTCTTCTCTTTTTTCCTTGGGACAGATCAAACAATTACCAAAAATATTTTTTCCTTCAGTCCACCTCTCTGTTCTTAGTTTTTTTTCTACCTCAGGAAATAGTTCCGGTTCCAGTTTGTTGGTTGAAACACAAAACAAAGTACGAAGGTCAATTGCTACATCATATACAAATAGACCTGATGCTCGGGATCGATTTTGAATAAATGCACGATTAGGAAGACTTCTGCGGTTAGTAGTTAACCATTCATCTAATTCTTCCTTTGTCAATTCTGCTCCACGTTTCTTATTGTCTAACCAATAAACCTTCACTTCATGATGATCGGGGTGAGAAGTGCGGTCAAAAGTTAAATTCTCAGTTGGACTTTCAATTCCTCCAAGTAAAGGATGTAATGGACGCATGGCTGAAATAGATAAAGGACTTCTTCTTTTAACTGTCAAGTTACCACTTTCTGCCTTCATGTATCCTCCTATTAGCTGGTCGGTAAAAGTTGGATCGCATGGAGAATGCGGTTCTTTTTGGCTGGCTTTATTTTCTTTCTTGTTGATTTCCCAATTGAAGGTAATTGCTGCAAATGGCATGTCTAACGCTTCAATGATTGAACGTTTCACCTGCTGACCACTTGAATAAGCCATTTTTTTCCCAAATTGAGGATCGTAATAGAACTTTTGTCCATCATTTACTGCAAAAACAGTATGTTCTGCATGACGTAATCCGCGTAAATAAATAAAAGATGAATTTTTCATAATTTTTAAATATTAATTGTTCTTTGATTTTTTATAAGCATACTCAAATCGTATAAGTGTTGCAAACAAAGGAAAACTATCAGATGGCATTTTCAAGATTTCCTCTACCACCTCTTTAAATACATCAGAATTTGTGGGTTGATAGTTTAAAACCTCTGTTAGTTTGTCAACAAAAGCCTTGATATTGCCTGATTCTCTGGCCTCTTGTGACAACGTGGAGAATACTTTTTTGCCTCTTTCATCCGACTTTTCGAACTCAATCAAGGCAGTGGCAACTTCGGTTGCCAGTTTTAATAATTCAGTTTTGTTAAGCATAGCGACTATCCAAATTTTAAAAAGTTTATAATTTATAAATGATTCTTCGTTTGAGAATTTATATTCTTTTCCTTGGGCAAACGGAATTGTACCTGTAGGCATATATTTTCTAAGATCAGCAGGTTCAATCGATTTCAATCCTATTGTCCCCAATTTACATGCAGCTTTGAAAAAGAAAAATGAAGATAGATTTTCAATTTCTTCATCTGTCAAAACAGATTCTGTTTTAGAAATGAAGATTTTATCTCTGATTTCATAAAGTCTTTTTATTTCATGTAAGTAAAGATTTATAAACCCCAGTGTTTGATTGGTGTCAGCAAATTTGAAAGCATTAATTGTAAATAATTTGTTAGGATATTTTTTTGTTAATGCAAAAATCACTTTAACCCAATTGATTGACTCAAACTCCAATAATCCCATTTTCTTCCATTTTTCAGCTTTACAAGGAACTGGTTGAGGTAAATCAAATCCTTCTAATGGGTCTAAAACATCAAATTTTGATGAAAGAATATGACAAAGCCAATATGAATTCCAAACATCGATTTGATTACCTTTAAGGTTCGGTGTTTGCTCAAGAAATTTTCTATAAAATTCCCACCCTTTGAAAAGACCAAATAAAATTTCAGGATCATCTACAATCATCGAATAACCACCACCCATCGCAATTGATAAACCTATTCCAGCCCAGGAAGCATACATTTCATTCGTATCAATGTTTACCTTCATGTTGGTAAGCTGGCCCGATGTCCCTGCAGAAATTCCCTGAGCAGCATAACCTACCAATGTTGTCAACGAAGCACCGTCTTCTTTCACATTTTTATGAAATCTTTCTA
>CAZTAW010000249.1:0-294 GCA_964611705.1 uncultured Bacteroidales bacterium | reverse complement strand
TTTGATGAATCGGTTTTCCAGAATCAATTAATTTTTTTGATACTGATTGAAAAAAGGAGGAATTAGCAACATTAATAAAATGTTTCTCATCATCGAAAAATAAAGGATAAATAATACCATTGAAAAAATCTTCGGCATCAAGATTTGTCCCTTTTTCTCTATTATAGCTTTTGATTAATTTTTTACCGATATAACTTGTGTACATGTCTATAGAAATTTATTATGTTCAACTAATTGCAATCCATAAATCAGATAATCCTCTTTGTTTTGAGGAACCACAAAGGGATTGGAGCC
>CAZTAW010000248.1:1925-4980 GCA_964611705.1 uncultured Bacteroidales bacterium | reverse complement strand
AAAATAACATCCCGCAATGCGGCTTTTTTTTAGCTTAGAGGCTCAAAAAACGTAGTATCTTAGCCTTAAAATTCCATCAAAAATGGATATTGCAAAACAGGTAGAATAAGGGGAAAAAAGAAGCAATCAGCGATATTGATACTAACTGATTCTGACTTAGCTGTTAATTTGCCTGAATTTGATAATGCGCCAAATTCCGGTATAGATTATGATTCTTCAGAAAGAAATCTTAACTTTACACCTAAATGTGTCCGACTGTTTTTAAAATATAAAATTACAGGTTTTTCTTCCTCAGGAGGGAGGAAGAGAGAATTCATATTCATAGTATTTCTCCGGATGAAGAAGCAAAATTTTGGTTGGAACCCATAGTTTCGCTTGCAAATTATTCTGGTTTTAAAACCAAACAATCAAAGGAATTACAAAGCATAATTGAGGAAAACAATGATGAAATCATTGAAAAATGGCATAAGCACTTCAGACTTTGAAATTGTGAATATATCCGGTCGTGGTTTCCGGATATATTTTTCAGGGAAAGAATATTTTGTCCCTTTTGAGAAATTTCCATGGTTTAAAGAAGTACCGGTTACCAGCATTTTAAATTTCACGGCTGATCAATACGGTAACTTCTACTGGCCTGATCTGGAAATAGATTTAAATACAAAGATTCTTGAAAACCCGGACAATTATCCTTTGGTTAGTAAGTAGTAGAATGTTTACTTATGGGATGATTGTAAAAAAGATATGTAGCACCATCCTGAATTATCCAATGCACAGCCTGCCCCGATTTTTATCGGGGAATGATTTACCAATAAGATTCGTTTTCAATTCCCCGATAAAAATCGGACTTGGCTGTGCATTCGTAGCTTTTATTCAAGATTACAATTATTCCATTCCAAGCAGAAATTGCCAGGCCGGAATAAAAGATATTTTTTGTTTTTCTTCTTAAATGCAGAAATACAATATTCTCCAGCAACCGGCCCATATCCGGTTTTATATTAACCGCATATATCTTTCGCGGGTTTCGCTGCTGTTCACGAAAAGAATTACTGTGAACAGGTATCAGAAATACAGAGAAAGCATCTTGTAAATAATCAAGGTACTCATATAAAGTATTACGTGAAACCTGAAATCCCTGAACAACTTGTTTATACTAAGCAGGGTGGAAATATTCCTGAAGCAATGATTTGTCTGATTAATTCCCTTTTCATTTATGCTTTTATATAGGTACAAATATAATACATTTTGTATGTATGTACAAAAACAAAAACTGTACGATTTGGTAAATAAATTTCCAGATAGTTTAACTTTTTTGGATGAAGATTGCCACGAATGCAGTATTAAAAACGAATGCACAAAGATATTAGTTTAAATTCGTGCATTCGTGGCATCAAAAAAACTATCATAGATATTTACCTGTTAAAAATCCTTTATTTTTCTTATCTTAGCCTTAAAATTCCATCATCAATGGATATTGCAAAACAGATAGAATACTGGAAAAAAGGGGCAATCAATGATATTGATTCTGCAGAATTGCTGATCAACAACGGAAAATATCTGCATGGATTGTTCTTTTGTCATCTGGTTATTGAGAAAATCATCAAGGCGCATGTGGCAAAAGATACCGGTGAAGTCCCTCCGAAATCACATAACCTGGTTTGGTTACTTAACAAAACAAAAGCTTTATTAAAATGTCTAAACAGCAAGTTATAGATATTGTTAAACGCTATATAACTGTCTTAAAGCAGAAAGGAAGGTATTGAGATAAAAATATAGAAATGCATTTATATTTGGTCAGCCAAACCTATAAAATATATGTACCCTGAAACTGATAAACTTATAATTGACCACCGTGAAAAAGCATCTGGTATTCCTGAATTTCTCATAAATAAAATACCAAACATCAGTTTCAAAAATCTAAAAGCAGGGGATTATCTTATTCCCAAAAAAATATTATTTGAAAGAAAAACAGCATCGGATTTGATTCAATCGCTAAAAAACCGTGTTTTATTCGAGCAATGTAAAAAGTTAAAAATGAATGCACTACCTGTGTTGATGATTGTTGAGGGAAATCCTTTGCGAACCAATTCAATGATCACTAAATCAGCAGTAAAAGGGGCTTTGCTTGCAATTACATCCTGCTGGCAAATTCCGGTTCATTATACATCAAACAAAAGCGACACGGCAGATACAATCATTAAGTTATATAAAAATGAAATAATGCATCGTACAGGTCTGCTTACAAGGCGGACTAAACCAAAACGTATACATACCCAACAATTGTTTTTTCTTCAGGGGCTTCCCGGTATCAGTAAAATACTTTCTTATGAATTATTGAAAGAATTCAAAACAATCGAAAAAGTATTACTTGCAGACACCAAGTCTCTCCAAAAGATCAGAGGAATCGGTAAAACCAAAGCTCAAAAAATCCATGATTTCCTGCATAAAGAATTCATCCTATAACATATTTTTTCATTGATTTGTTACAAATCATTGAAAAAATATTACCATGCAAACATCGGAAAATCAGCCATCATCTCGTTCACGCGTTTTTTTACGCTTGCAATCAGGTCTTCGTTTTCAATGTCTGAAATCACTTCATCAATCAGGTCCACGATTGCCGGCATATGCTCTTCTTTCAAACCCCGTGTTGTGATGGCCGGTGTCCCGATCCTTAAACCGGAAGTGGCAAAAGGTGAACGGTCATCGAATGGTACCATATTTTTGTTCACAGTTATATCGGCAAGTACTAAATTGTTTTCAACTTTTCTTCCGCTGATTTCAGGGAATTTTGTCCTGAGGTCAATCAGCATCAGGTGATTGTCTGTTCCTCCTGAAATCACATGATATCCTTTGTCAACGAAAGCCCTGGCCATTACTTTGGCATTTTTTATAACCTGTTTGATGTAATCTTTAAACTCAGCATTTAAAGCCTCGCCAAAGGCAACAGCCTTTGAAGCAATAACATGTTCAAGCGGACCACCCTGAACACCCGGGAATAAAGCGGAGTTAAGCACCTGGGTAAAGCTCTTGATTTTTCCCTTCGGTGTGGTCTTTC
>CAZTAW010000248.1:663-1915 GCA_964611705.1 uncultured Bacteroidales bacterium | reverse complement strand
GATTGTCGAAATCTTCTCCGGCCAGGATCATTCCACCTCTTGGCCCGCGCAGGGTTTTATGTGTTGTGGTTGTAACTACATGACAATGAGGAATGGGGTCATTTAATAAACCTTTGGCAATTAATCCGGCAGGATGAGCAATATCAGCCATTAAAATCGCACCAATCTTATCTGCTATTTGTCGCATTTTTTTGTAATCCCAGTCACGTGAATAGGCTGAGGCACCCGCAATGATCAATTTTGGTTTTTCACGCAAGGCAGTTTCTTCCATTTCGTCATAATCAATTTCGCCTGTATCTTCCTTCACTTTATAAGGAACCTGTTTGTAAAGAATACCTGATGAATTTACAGGGGATCCATGCGAAAGATGTCCGCCATGTGAAAGATCCATACCCATGAAAGTATCACCTGGCTCAAGACAGGCCAGAAAAACAGCCATGTTGGCCTGCGCACCGGAATGGGGCTGTACATTAGCCCAAACAGCACCAAACAATTCTTTGGCCCTGTCTATGGCCAGTTGCTCGGTTTCATCCACAAACTGACAACCACCATAATATCTTTTACCGGGATATCCTTCGGCATACTTATTGGTCATTACTGAGCCCATTGATTCCAAAACCTGCTCGCTGACAAAATTTTCGGAGGCTATGAGTTCGATACCATTTAACTGACGTTCTTTTTCTTTCTGAATAATTTCAAAAACCAGTTTATCGCGTTCCATATCTTTTTATGTTTTTTTTGATTAATTCAAGTTTGGCAAATTTACGATTAATTTTGAAAATCATACAGGTATAATAATTACAATATTATTAAGTTTTATTTTGAAACCGGAAAGGAAGAATGATAGATTTTGAGAAGTATATTTTAGATAATGGGCTACAGGTTATTATCCGTCAGGATAAGTCAACGCCACTGGCTGCAATAAATATCATGTATAATGTGGGTGCAAGGGATGAAAAGCCTGACAAAACAGGGTTTGCCCATCTTTTTGAACATTTGATGTTTGGTGGTTCAATCAATATTCCGAAGTATGATGAGCCTTTGGAGAAGGTTGGCGGAGAAAACAATGCCTTTACAAATAATGATATTACCAACTACTATTGTACATTACCCTACCAGAATATAGAAACGGCTTTCTGGCTTGAATCAGACAGAATGCTAAATCTGGCTTTTACACCCAAAAGCCTTGATGTGCAGCGAAATGTTGTTATCGAGGAATTTAAGCAAAATTACCTGAATCAGCCTTATGGCG
>CAZTAW010000248.1:0-653 GCA_964611705.1 uncultured Bacteroidales bacterium | reverse complement strand
ATGGCGATGAATGGCTGCTGTTGCGGCCGCTCGCATATAAAAAACATCCCTATCAATGGTCAACCATCGGTAAAGAGATCAGTCATATACGGGATGCTACTATGGAAGATGTAAAATCGTTTTACGCAAAATTCTATAATCCGAATAATGCAGTTCTTGTTGTGGCTGGAAATGTTGATGTTAAAGAATCCCTTGATCTGGCAAAGAAATGGTTCGGGCCTATCGAAAACCGGTCGCAAAAGTACATCCGTAATCTTCCGGTAGAGCCTGCTCAGAAAAAAGCCCGCGAACTAACGGTTGAAAGAAATGTCCCGCTTGATGCGATCTACATTGCATACCACATGTGCAACAGGCTGAATGAGGAATACCATGTAACCGACTTGATTTCGGATATTCTTTCCAATGGTAATTCTTCAAGACTGTATCAAAAACTGGTCAAGCAAAAACAATTATTCAGTGAGATAAATGCCTTTATTACAGGTGATATGGATAGAGGCTTGTTTGTTTTTACCGGTAAAATAAAAATTAACTGTATTAACGTATTCAGAATTAGGATAAGTTTTTAAAAAATTTTGAAAAGTTTTTTTAGCTTGGTCGAACTTTTCTAAATTTAGATAGGTTAGCCCGGTGTCAATGTGGGCAAGTTCTAGAAA
>CAZTAW010000247.1:0-5005 GCA_964611705.1 uncultured Bacteroidales bacterium | reverse complement strand
GAAAGACATAATGAAATTTCGCATGGAACTGGAGAGTCTGCATGAAAATTCAAGAAAAGAATTTTATCGTTCAAAAATCATGACCCTTATTAAGCAGAGGCAATATGTTATTACTTCGGTAGCTGCCTCAATAGTAGTGTTGCTTATCATTGGAGGCATGTTGCTTTTTAAAGGTAGCAGCCAGGATAACAAAGATGATGTGTTTACATCCTATTATCAACCCGAAGAAGCTGTTACAATTGTCAGATCAGGTGAAACAAGTGATAATATGACCCTGAAAAATGCCATGATGGAATACCAGGGTGAAAATTATGAAAATGCAATCAAGCTATTCAGCCAGAAACCTGACAATAATCTTGCAAGGTTCTATATGGGACTAAGCTATCTCGAAATTGGCAAGATTGATAAAGCAATAGATTTGTTTACATCAATCATTGACCATCAGGAAAACTTATTTGTAGAACAGGCAAAGTGGTATCTTGGTTTATCTTATCTGAAAATGGATAAAACCCGGCAAGCAGAAAAAGTCTTTAAAGGCATTGTAAATAGTGATAACATTTACAAGGAAGATGCAAAGAAAATCCTGAAAAATCTTAATTAGCCGATTATGTTTGTAAAAAGGGTGAGGAGCAAACCATACAGATAAAATTACCCAATTTATTATCGCATTACTCTATAACGGAATTATTATGTCGGACCAATGCATAATAATTCCGTTTCTTTTTTATCAGGTTTATGATGTTACTGCTTACTTATTTTTTTTTGCTTTCAATACAACAAAACTACCCTTGCCATATCCGTTCATTGGTTCCTGCACTTGATCCACCTTGTCAATACTATCAAAAACAGTCTGGTAAATATTTACTGTTTTAAAACCAACAGTTTGTATAATTTTGATGACTTCCTCCGTATTATAGAATGTTGCATCCTTGTAAAATACGTCCTTTGTTTTATTCTTCTGATAAAGCATTCCCATCTGACTGTCTTTGTCTACAAAGCCGATAACAAGGTTCCCATTCAGTTTTAGCACACGATAAGCTTCATGGAATGTTTTATAGATATCATCAACAAAACAAATGGTTGTGACCATTAAAACACCTGTCTGACTGTTGTTTGCATAGGGCAGAGCTTCTGCCACTCCTTTAAAAGCATAGATCCCCAATTTGATAGCCCTTTCACGCATTCTATCCGATGGTTCTATACCTTCATTAATTCCCAGGGCAGAAGCAAATATTCCACTTCCAAGTCCCACCTCAATGAAATTTCTTCCTGCGGGCATCGCTTTCCTGATTGCTTTCAGTTCCGAATTGAATACGTTTTTATAGGTAGTGAACCATGCATCATATTCTTCTGCATGTTTTTCAAATGGTTGAATATTAGGCATAAGTGATGAATCTTAATTACGATTTGTTTTTGTCAGCGACAAATATAATGAACATATGTTCATTATGCAAGTGATTTATTTGATCAGCGCCTCGTAAAATACTTCAACAGGGTGCAGGGCGTTTTTGCCGCTTCCATCCTTGATCTGATGACGGCAGCTTGTTCCCGGTGCAACAATTATTGTTTCGGAGGGGGCTTCGCGAATGGCAGGAAGCAGAACCAGTTCTCCTACTTTCATTGACAGATCATAGTGCTCTTTTTCATAGCCAAACGAACCTGCCATTCCACAACAACCCGAAGGTATTTCCTTCACGCTGTAGTTTTTAGGGAAAGACAGCATTGTAATTGTAGGTTCGGTTGAAGCAAGTGCTTTCTGGTGGCAATGCCCGTGAAGGAATATTTTAATGTTTTCTTTTGTAAATTGCTCCTTACTAATGTTTCCATTATTGATTTCACCTGCAATAAATTCATCCAGCATTAAAGCATTCTTTGCGATTCTTTTCGAGGCTGTTTGAAGTTCTACATCCACAAGCTCAGGGTATTCATCCCGAAAAGTAAGAATACCCGAGGGTTCGATTCCAAGAATGGGATTACTTTCGTTGATAATATCTTTCAGAAGAGAAACATTTTTATTGGCTATTTTTTTTGCTTTTTTAACCAGGCCTTTCGAAAGGAATGTCCGCCCGCTGAGTATGTGTTTTGGAATCTCAACCTCGTATCCCAGTCTGGTAAGCAACCTGATGGCATCCATGCCGATTTTTGTATCGTTGTAATCGGTGAATTCATCAACAAAAAGAAAGACTTTTTGCCGGGGATTTTCCGGATTTAGCTTTTTTAAATGCTTTTTTGCCCAGGTTCTCAGAGTAAAACGATATAATCGGGGAATACTTCTTTGGGGAGCAAAGCCCAGTAAACGCTTCATCAAACCGGAAGTCATAGTATTTGAAACAACAAGGTTGAAGATGAAAGGTACAAATGATCCTAATTTGTTTAGGCTGGTAATATATGCAATTATTCTTGTTCTTAATGGAATACCGTTTGATTCGTAATAGTGTTGGAGAAACTCCGCTTTGTATTTTGTAATGTCAACATTGGAAGGACATTCGGATTTGCAGCCTTTGCACATAAGGCAAAGGCCCATGATGTTATAAATATCTTGATGATCGAATGGGTTCTTTTTTTGAGAGTTGGTTAGAAATTCCCTGAGTATATTGGCTCGTGCCCTTGTAGTTGTATTCTCGTCCCGGCTTGCCATATAGCTGGGGCACATGGTGCCGCCAATAATATGGGATTTCCGGCAATCACCCGATCCATTGCATTTTTCTGATGCCCTTAAAATTCCATGATCATTTGAAAAGTCAAAGTAAGTTTTAAATTCTTTTTCTTCTCTTCCAGGCTCATAACGTAAACACGTATTCATTCTCGGTGTATCTGTTATTTTTCCGGGATTGAAAATATTATCAGGATCCCAGGCCTGTTTTACAGATTTGAGCAGATTGTAATTTTTTTCACCCAAAACTATAGGGATGAATTCCCCGCGAAGTCTTCCGTCTCCATGTTCACCACTTAATGAGCCTTTCCATTTTTTAATTAACCTGGCTGATGCCTCACCAACTTTATGGAATAGCTCAGCATCTTCAGGTTTTTTCAGGTTCAGAATAGGTCGAATATGGATTTCTCCGGTGGCAATATGTGCGTGATAAACCGAACTGAGACCTAATTCTTCAAGCATGATCTCAACTTCTGCAATATAATCAGGCAGTATTTGAGGATTTACAGATGTGTCTTCAATAACGGATACAGGTTTGGCATCGCCTGGCATGTTTGAAAGTACGCCCAAACCTGCTTTTCGTAAATTCCATACTTTTTTGGTGTCATCACCAAATATTACTGGAAAATGAAATCCATGTTTCTTTTGCCTGATCTCATCTTCCATCTTAGCTACAATTTCATAAATTTCTTCGCGGGTTTCTCTTTCAAATTCCACGATTAAAATTGCGCCGGGTTCCCCTTCAATAAAAAACCTGTTTTTTCGCTGAGTGATATTGTCTTTTGTAAGATCAAGTATGGTCTTATCCATAAGCTCAATAGCTCCCGGCTTGTATTTTAGCGCTATCAAATTGGCATGAATAGCATCTGTTACGGAAGGACAATGAACCGGAATAACTGCTTTCCGGGGGGGAGGCAAAGGTAGCAGCCGAAGCTTAATTTCTGTAATAAAGGCAAGCGTTCCCTCAGAACCGGCAATCAGTTTAGACAGGTTAATTTTTTTATGTGTGTTTGAAAAGGGCCCGGAGTCAATCAAAATATCAAGTGCATATCCTGTGTTTCTTCTTGGAATGCTCTGATCAGGAAATTCATTTCTTATCGTTCGCTGATTTTCAGGATTTGAAAGAATTTTGTTCAGATTATCGTATATCCTGTTCTCGAGTTGATTACCTTCACACTTTTCCCGGAACTCATGTTTTGATAGTTCTTTGAATTCAGCTTCTGAGCCATCGCTCAAAATGGCTTTTACGGAGATTGTATGATCTCGGGTACTGCCGTAGATTAATGAATGCAAACCACAGGAGTTATTACCTACCATACCGCCTATCATACAACGATTGCCGGTTGAGGTTTCCGGTGCGAAGAACAAACTGATATCCTCTATTTTTTTATTCATCTCATCCAACACAACCCCGGGTTGCACCCTTATCCATTGTTCATCCTTATTGATCTCAATAATTTCTGTCATGTATTTTGAAACATCTACTACAATTCCATTCCCAACTACCTGTCCGGCCAGCGAAGTGCCCGCCGTACGTGGAATAAGTGATGTCTTATGAAGTTTTGCCAATTGAGCCAGTATCCTGATATCTTCATTATCTTTTGGCCGTGCTACAGCTAATGGAATTTCCCTGTAAACAGAGGCGTCAGTTGCATAAATCAATCTGTATGAATAATCAGTGAATATATCCCCCTTAAAATTGTTCTTCAGCTTGTTTAAGGCTGAATATATTTTCTTGTTTTTTTGCATATTCAATAATTTGGTGGGGCAAAGGTCGGAAATTTAGCTGATACTTATTGCGGTTATGTATTTGTAAAAAAGTTCACTCATCAGTATGCAAATTAGTGTAAATATACTTGCAGCCAATAATCAAAATAATTGTATTATTATTTCAAATGATTTAGCCCGGATAATTCAGGTTAGAAATTATTATTCGAAATGAAATCTCAAAAAATAATAAACTTCCCCTCCGCAGAGTAGCGGAGTATTAAATGGAATATTGAAAAACGCCCCATGGGGCGGGGAATTACTTTATCAGGCGGATTAAAATGGTTGATATTTCCGGTTTATTCTTTCTTTTTGTAATAATCGGTGCTTTCAAAAATTTTATCTGCTGATTTGGTGATAAAACCGGAATATAACTTACCATTCTTATCGGGATATCTTTTTGCAAATTCGTAATAGCAGGCAGGGATTTCGTAAATTCCTTCCTGAAAAGATACAGGAACGGTTTCTGACTTAATGCTGCTTTGTTCAAGCAATTGCTCGGGGCTGCCTTTTAATTCACCTCCTGATTTGTTGATTTTATAACCCTTTTGAGTCCATCGGCCAGGACCACAAGGATCAAATTGA
>CAZTAW010000246.1:0-5005 GCA_964611705.1 uncultured Bacteroidales bacterium | reverse complement strand
CCCTCGTAAGTACCATCCCAGCCTTCCGCCGGGCTTCCGTTGGCATCCAGTTTGGTAGACTCCCACAGCAGGTGTCCCCAGCTATCGTATATCTGGATGTGGTAGGTTTTCAAATTCACACCTTTGGGGCGAAATACCCTTACCCCGGCTGCCGGGTTGTTCGGTGCAAAGGCATTGGGCACAAACAGGCCTTTGAACAGGAAACGGTATGTGATCACCAGGGTATCGGGGCAATCAAACTCATTCCATGAAACCAGTTGTATCCGGTATGTGCTGTCGTGGGTAAAGCGGTGCAGCGGATCGGTCTGCCCGGAATATCCCCCGTCACCAAAGTCCCATTCGTAGGCCTGTGCCCCCGTAGACAGGTTGTTGAACTTCAACTGTCCCTGCACGTTATCATAGTTTTCCGTAAAATCAAAATCACTTACCGGCACGATATGCACCTCAACAGGCTTGTTGATGGTATCCATACAGCCGTTTTCATTGGCCACGATCAGCTCTACCTGGTAGGTACCCGTGCTGTCATAGGTATATGTCGGGTTTTGCAGAGAAGAAGTATCCCGGCTGGAAAGGGGATTATCAAAATCCCACCACCAGTATACCACTTCGGCATTAACACCGTCAGAGGTATCTGCAAAATGCGTGGGTGTTCCCTGGCAGGCATAACTCCAGACAAAATCGGCCAGGGGCAAAGGATTAACTATCGCGGGCAAGGTAACCGAGTCTTTACATCCCATTTGATTGGTGGCGATCAGCTTCACATCAAAGGTGTCGGCCTGTCCGTAAGTATAAGTAGGATCCTGCAATACGGAAGTAGCCGTGCTGTCGGGGTCTCCAAACTCCCACAGCCAGGAAGATACCGGCACCCCGTGCGAAGCCGTCAGGTTCTCAAAGTAAGAGCTTTGGTTCAGACATACCGGCAGAACTGAAAAGTCCGGGTCCGGGGTAGGTGTTACCTGAATGGTCATTATCATGGTATCGGCAATATCATGCCCGCTGATCTGCCCGGTAACGATCAACCTGACATCAAAGCTTCCGTAATCATCAAAGGTATGTGTGATCACGGGAGTATGTGTCATGTAGGTGGTATCATATCCATCCCCGAAGTCCCACATCCATGCATTGATGTTATCCACAAAAACAGAAGAATCTCCGAAGGTGATCTCACTATGCTGACAGATCAAAGTATCCAAAACATCAAAACGGGCATCAATGCAATAGTCTCTGAATATCTCTTTGGTCAGTGTATCGGTGCATCCATTGGTGTTGACCACGATCAGCGATGCCGTGTAATAGCCCCCGTCGGCATAGGCATGGCTGATATTGGGATCATCCGGGGCGTAGATGGTCTGATCGGGGTTACCGTCCCCGAAACCCCATGTCCATGAAGCTATGCCCGCTCCCCCTGTCTGAGACAGGTCAAAGAAATATACACTGGAATCACACACATACGTCTCGGTGGTAAAGTCAGCCACCGGCAGCTCATCCACGATCACCTGCCTGTACACGGTAGATACACAACCATTGATATCCATTGCCTCCAGCGACACGGTGTAAGCCCCGGCCTGCATGTATTTATGGGACGGCCTTGGCGCATGTGAATAATTGTTGTTTCCCGAGGCCGGCTCCCCGAAATTCCAGTACCAGGAGATGATGGTATCGCCCTGTGGAGATAATAAAGTATCATTAAAATAAGTAGTCTCACCCTCACAAGCCTGGGAGTATTGTATATCCACGGCAAATCCCGCCGGTATGCAAATGGTATCTGTCATGGTATCTCGGCAACCTCTTCCGTCGGTAACCACCAGTGAAACGGCATAACAACTGTCGGTCACATAAAAATCATGCACCGGGTTGCGCAGATCGGAGTAATATCCCGGTTCAAACTCCCAGTGCCAGCTTTCAATGGAAGTCTGGAAACCGGAAGACTCATCGGTGAAGTACACCAGTCCGTCCTCACACTCATCCACATCATAGCTGAATCCTGCCGTAGGCGGCACATTAACCTCTACGGTTCTTGTGATGGAATCCATACACCCGCTCCCGGCAGTTACCACCAATTTCACCGTGTAGCTTCCCTCATCGGTATAGAAATGGGTGGGGTGCTGCAGGTCAGAGTAATTGTTACTGCCCGAAGCCGGATCACCGAAATCCCATTGCCACTGTGTGATCAGGTCTCCGCTTTGGGTAAAAGAATAATCGGTAAACACAGTTGAATCCCCTGCACAGGCATTGGAATACTCAAAAGTAGCCGTAGGTCTTTCCACCACCGTCACCACCTGCATGGCCGAATCCGAACAGCCAGCCGTGTCAATGGCAGTCAGGGACACGTTAAAGTCACCTGTATAGGTATAGGTATGTACCGGGTTTTGCTGATATGAAGGATTGCTTCCGTCCCCAAAGTTCCAGATAAACACCTCAATGGCCGCAATGTCCATCACCGTGGAATCGGCATAGAACTGCATGGGGGAATCCAGGCAGGCAGCCTCTTCTGTGATCATGGCCACCACCGGCAAGGGATCCGAGATGACTTCCTGTTCTGTGGTATCCGAACAACCGGCGATGTTGGTTACGATCAGTGTTACATTATAGGTACCCGCTTCTGTGAATATATGCGTGGGGTTTTGCAATGATGAATAGTTGTTTGAACCTGACAAGGGGTCATCGAAATCCCATGCCCATGTGCTGATGGCGCCCCCGCCATTACCCTGGGAAAGGTCGTTGAACTGCACCGGTTCGCCATTGCAGTTACCATCATAGGAATAGTTGGCCACCGGTGAAGCCGAAACAACCACATTGCCCGAAGTAGAAGCCTGGCAGCTATCGGTTGTCAGTATATGAAGCTCCACGGTATAGGTACCCGGTAGCTCATAAATATGAATGGGGTTGGGATCATCGGGATAGTAGATGGTATCCTGCTCACCGTCACCATAGTTCCATACCCAGCGCTCAATATATCCTGATGCGGTGGAGGAAAGGTCCAGCAGTTGCACCTCGCTCAACTGACAGGCCGGGGCAGCATAGTCAAAGTGTGCCACAGGGGCAGGAACAATGGTGATCACATGAGACACCTCTCCGCGGCAGCCGGCCGTATCGGTTACGGTTAATACCACATTGTAATCACCCGGAGCGGTATACAGGTGTTGGGGATTTTGCAGGGTAGAAGACTGCCCGTCGCCGAAGTCCCAGTTCCAGGTAGTGATGATGGCAGTATTGGTCACGGCCGTATCCACGATAAACTGCGTGAGCTGATCCTGGCAAGTAACAACAGCCGAGAAATCCACTGCAGGCGACTCACCCACATTGACGGTTTTGACCATGGTATCAGTGCAGCCGTTGTAATTGATAATGATCAGCCTTACATCATAGCTTCCCGCCTCCTGGAATGTATGCTGCGGGTTTTGCTGGCTGGATGTATTGTTCACTCCCGACAGGGGATCATCAAAGTTCCAGTACCAGGAAACAATATTACCCGGCCCGCCGGGTGTTGATGCATCATAGAAATCCACCACCTGGCTCTGGCATGCATTGGAATGATGGAAATTGGCCACCGGGTTGGGCAGAATATCCAGTGTCCTGGAATAAGTATCCGAACATCCCAAAGTAATAAAAGCCTCCAGGGTAACCTGGTAAGTGCCTTCGATGGGATACAGGTGAGACACATTGGGATCATCGGGGAAATGGATCGTATCCGGATCGCTGCCGTCCCCGTAGTTCCATACCCACATATTGATATAACCGTAATTGGTATAAGAAAGGTCATTGAAAAAGACCGTATCGTTCAGACAGGTAGGCTCTGTATTGTCAAAGAAACTCACCGGGCCGGGACGAATGGTCACCGACAGGGAATCCGAGTTGGAAATGCCGTAGATATCCGTAACCGTCAGAACGACCGTATAAGTGCCATCGGCCTGGAAATAATGCACAGGGTTCTGCTGGTTAGAATACACCCCGTCACCAAAGTCATAATGCCAGGTAGCGATGCTGTGGGATGATGTGCCGGTGAAAGAAATGGGAGAGTCCACGCATCCGGGGTTGGGGTCCGCCGTAAGGGTAACATCCGGTAAACCTACAACATTTACCGTATGTGTAACCGAGTTAAGACAACCCTGCTGGTCGGTCACCGAGAGGGTAACATCATAGGCGCCCACCGTGGCATAGGTATGCACCGGGTTCTGCACATTGGCCGAAGTACCGTCCCCGAAATCCCAGTACCAGGCAGCCACATCCGCACCGGAGGTTCCGAAGAAGGAGGTGGGATCACCCAGGAGGGTAGGTTCGGGGTTCCAGGTAAAAAACACCGTAGGATCATTGGGTACGCTGACCGGGTAGAATATGGTATCATAACAATTATAACCGCTTGAATCCGATGTAACCGTCAGGGACACATTGTAGACCCCGCCGCTGGCAAACTGGTGTGAAGGGTTTTGCAGGGTAGAGCTTTGCCCGTTGTCAAAATCCCAGTTCCAGGCGATGATGGAATGACCTGCGGGAGCAGAAGACAGATCGCTGAACACCACATCACGGCACTCCATCAACTGGTAATCAAAATCTGCTGTGGGGTTATCCAGCACGATGATCTGCTGCATGAAAGAATTAGAGCATCCGGCAGTATCGGTAACAGTTAAACGAACATTGAACAGCCCGTTTTGGGTGTAGATATGCGAGGGGTTTTGCAGGGAAGAAATACCCCCGTCGCCAAACTCCCAGTACCAGGTGTCAACAACAGCAGAGCTGATGCCGGCAAACTGCACCGGCTCCCCGATACATCCCTGCCCCGTGGACATTGTAAAGCTCACATCCGGCACCGGGACGACCTCAACAGGATAAGACAACGTGCTGATGCATCCGTTGGTATCTTCAATGGTTAAAGTCACATTGTAGATGCCGGTATCGGCATACAGGTTCACCGCATCCTGGGTGGAGGCAAAGTTGCCGTCGTCAAAGTTCCAGTTCCAGGATGAAATCGTTGTTCCCGATTCGCCATAGAAATAAGTGGTATCGC
>CAZTAW010000245.1:2997-5034 GCA_964611705.1 uncultured Bacteroidales bacterium | reverse complement strand
ATGTTTTAGTGCTTTTGTAAAATCCTTGCGTTTAATATATGCGCGGGCAAGATTCATATGTGACTCAACATTATTTAGCGAAATTCCAAGTTCATCGGTCAGCTTGATACTTTTTTCGTACAATTCAATGGATTTTTGCAAATCATCCTTTATCAGATAAATGCTGGCCAGGGCCGGATAAATTAAACTTGTAGTTAACCTGTCGTTATGTTTTGTTGAATAATGCAGTGCCTCATTGTAATGGGTAATTGCTTCCGTATATTGTTTCTTTTTTTTATAAATATGCCCAATCTTCAGCAGAACTGTTGACAGCCCCTTATCATATCCTATTACTTTTCTCAACTCCAAACATTTTTGATAGTACTCCATTGCTTTTTCAAAATCGTTAAGTGCATAAAAAATATAGCCGATGTTATTGATTGAGTTTGAAATGCTTTTTATACTGGCAACTTGCCTGCCATTATCTAATGTGTCTTGTTTTAGCTCAAGTGATTTGAAATAGTATTCCAGCGCCTTGTGGTAATCTGTTTCTTTATAGTATCCGCCATAAAGATTATAAATATATGAAAGATACTTTTTATCATTCAGCTCCTCTGCAAGCTTTTCCACTTGTTCTATAAAATATAATATCTTTTGGTAATCCCGTATAATGCTATAATTTTTTGCAACATTGTATAACGCAACCATCTGTATTCTTTTAAGATTGTATTTTTGCGCAACATTTGCTGCTTTATTATATAAGGCTATTGCAGAATCACGGTTTATTTCCGTAAGTACCCGTGCCTTGTATTGGTATCCCTTGCACATCTTTTCAATATGATTGAGCTTTTCTGATAACACAATCCCTTTATCAATAAATGACAGTGCACTATCTATCATATGCAATTGAATTGTATACATTTTGCCTAAATGGTAATAAATATCAATCTTTTGGTTGTTTTTTGCTTTTTTTAATTCTGATTTGAGACTGTCAATTTCTCTACTTTCCTGAGATATTGCTGAGGTAAATTGTGTAAAAAAAAGTATTAGCACCAGGTATTTAATCATAAATAATTGTGTTGTGTACAGGCAAAAATAAATAAACCATCACAAATAATAAGAATCCGGTACCGCTTTTTAACAGTTTCAATCCGGATTTTTAATGGTGCTTGATTGAGCATTCATGTGTATCTACTTTTACGTTGTGAAAAATCAATAAAGAAACTAAGTATGAAAAAAACAAATTTACTCTTTATCATTTTATTATTTCTCACTTTTGCAACTTCCGGACAAAACCCCGGTGACATTGATGAGGATTGGGCAGAAAATGGAACAAGCTGGTTTAGTTTTGAAGATCAATACCATTTTGCCAATTGTTTGGGCATGCAATCAAACCAAAAAATTATTTCGGCTGGTTACCTTTTCAACAACGAACACACAGAATCTTACTTTTTTGCTTATCGGATTAATCCCAATGGTAGTCTTGATGACTTTGGAAACCAGGGAGATCACTTTCTCCTTAACCATACGGGCATTGATAATGCAAAGTGCATGTATATCAATCCGGATGATGAAATATTCCTGGTATCTATTACACTGCTCACGGATATATTAAAGCTGAGCCCTGAGGGAGAACTTGACGAAACTTTTGGAGATGCCGGAATTGCTCAAACTGACCTGTTAAGCGATGTTAAAGATATCAAAGCCTTTCCCTTTGAAAGTTTTGAACACCTTATCCTTTGCGGTTCTACCATAAATCCTGGAGAAACAACTCCGGGTATATCTATCATTTTTGAAGATGGTAGTGAAAACGAGTATTTTGGTGAAGATGGGGTTGCTTCCATTGAGGGACTTAACGGTTACTTTTCGAGCGTTTACTACTTACCGGAAACAGAAGAGATATATGCTTGCGGAATTAAATTTGAAACCAGGAATAAACTCCTCATTGCTAAATATACTTTCGAAGGAGAACTTGATCCCAATTTTGGCGATGGGGGATATATTGTTGAGGATTTCCCCATTGGTGTATTGGAATTTTATAATCCCAGGCTTGTATAT
>CAZTAW010000245.1:0-2987 GCA_964611705.1 uncultured Bacteroidales bacterium | reverse complement strand
ATATGACGAAGTACATGATCATTTAATTATCGGTAGCTATATATTATGGGCTGAAGGCGATACAGATATCCAACTAAGAAAAGTAGATTCCAACGGAGAGCCCGTATCCTCTTTTGGTAACGATGGCTGGGTGCATATCACGATGCCCTATTCCAATGAGATTTTTTCATCCCTTGCTTTGCAGGAAGATGGCATGATTTATTTCGCGGGTTCCACTTCATTAGGAGATACGGAAGATTTCCTTTTAGGTAAAGTGAATATGGATGGAGAACTTGACGAAAATTTTGGTGAAAATGGGATTGTTGAATACGATCACATGGATAGAGTAAACCTAAGCAATGATGTTATTCTTAACCCGGACGAAGGCAGGTTAATCCTGGGGGGAACTTCACGAACTGTTGATAATTCAGAATCGGTAATGACAATCTCTAAGTTTTTTACAGGAGTATACACCGGCTTTGCAGACAGGAACTCTCAGGAAGCGATATGGTTGCAAATAACTCCAAATCCTGTTACTGATCATTTCAATATTACGGTGAACCAGGAAATAACAAGCGATTTGAAAATTGCTATATATAGCCTGAACGGAAAGAAAGTTTATGAAACAACGGAAACCCTGAGCAATGGGCAAACAACGGTAGAAGGACTGAATATTGAACCGGGATGCTATTTACTAAGCTTAAAATGCCAGAACCAAATTTTAAACAAGAAGATTTTAATCAAATAAATAGTATAAGCATGAAAAATATCCGATTAACTTCGATTTTTACATTTCTCTGTTTTCTTCTTAATGGCCAATTGCTTACCCAGGAACCCGGTGATCTTGATCTTACATTCGGGGATGACGGAATCACCAGTTGGAATGAACTTGCATTCCAGGATAATCCTTTTACCATGAGCATTCAGCAAGATGACAAAATCATCGTTGCAGGCGAAAGCAATATTAGCGATCTGCATGACATGGTGGTTCTTCGACTGAATCCTGAGGGAGGCCTCGACAATAGCTTTGGGGTTCAAGGGGTGAAATTAATAGAAAGGGTAGGTTATGATTACGCATTTGCTTCCTGCGTACAAAACGACGGTAAAATACTGGTGGCAGGCGCGAGTGGAATGAATGGCATCATTTGTCGATTACTAAGCAACGGAGAATTTGACAATACATTTGGATCACAAGGTGTTAAAGTTTTTGAAAGCTCGGTTATTAGTGGTATTTATGAGATTTTGGTGCTTGAAGATAATAGCATTTTAATTGCCGGAGACCTGTTCAATACGGAAAATGAATCTTTTCAGGCTTGCATAGTAAAGCTGAATTCCTATGGATTGGTAGATAATTCTTTTGGAAACGATGGGATTGCTGCTACTGATGTTAATGATGGAAGCGTGTATTTTTATGATCTTATTTTGAAGGAAGACGGTAAACTCCTGGCCGGAGGGGAAGTCAACTATTTCGATTCCGATGACGTGGATATTGCATTTTATCAGTTTTTGGGTGATGGGAGTATAGATGAAGATTTTGTTGAAAATGGTCATTCCTACATTGGAAGTTCTGGTAAGCAAGAATCAATGTTTGATATGGTGCAACTGGAAAATGGTAAATTTCTGTTTTGCGGTTATGAAAAGACAGGAACAGATTATTTGCAATTTGTAGCACGAATTCAATCCGATGGTTATTTAGACGATAGTTTCGGAGGGGATGGCATGATCAATTACATGGAAGGGATACTTCGATCAATTTCCTTGCAGGATGATGGGAAACCAATTACTGTGGGAAGCAAAAATGATGAATTCTGCATGCTAAGATTAAATGAAGATGGCACCCCTGATGTAAACTTTGGTGATGCTGGTGTTGTATTAATGTCTCTTAACACTTATAATTACATGATGGCAGTGGATTTCCAGTCGAATTATAAAATTATTGCAACAGGATATTCAGGGGACGGTGATCAGAGTGATATTAATGTGATGAGATTTGAGTCAGGATTATATGCAGATGTGGATGAGTTTGAATTAAAATGGAATGAAAGTCTTAGGGTTTCACCCAATCCTATTAAATCTTCACATTTCAAAATAAATATTTCACAATTGGAAAGTCAAAATTGTGAAATTGCTATCTTCTCAACAACAGGAAAACTTGAATATAAGAAATCAGTAACTCTTGTAAATGGTGCAGCTTATATTGAATTGCCTCCTATGTCTGATGGTTTATATCTTTTGAGGTTGAATGACAGGCAATACACCTATGCAGCAAAAATTATTATTAATCGCTAAAAACTTATAAAGATGAATAAGAATAAAATGTATTTCATTGTTACACTTTCTTTTCTGTTAGTAGTTTTCAATTTAAAAGCCCAAAACCCGGGAGATCTTTATGAGGATTTTGGTACGGATGGCATTAGTACCTTCGATTACCTCGGAATAGAACAGATCGCATATGATATGGTAATAAAGGATAATGATAAAATAATTGCAGCCGGATTACATGGTTCTCAGGCTCTGGTGGTGAGGTTTAAAGCAAATGGGGCTATTGATCCTTCATTTGGCTTCAATGGAATGGTGTTAATCGACCTTGGTGGTAATGAATATATTACAGCGGTTGCATTAAAGCCGGATGGGAAAATAGTCTTTGCAGGTAATGCCTCAAGTACTGTTTTTATTGGTCAATTATTAAATGATGGATCCTTCGATACCGGTTTTGATGTTGACGGAATACTTGAAATTTATTCATACAAGATGGAAGAGATAGAAGACATTGAAGTACTCCCGAATGGGAAGATTCTAGTTGCTGGTTTTAATGTGGTAGATTCAGAGGGTCAGGCTACAATTGCCAGAATCAGACCGGATGGATATATTGATGTCACATTTGGTGAAAATGGTTTCGCATATGTGGGTGTGGATGATGCTGGATTAGTTTACTATGCTTTAACAATTGCAGAAGATGAAAAGATAATTTCAACAGGATATTCAGTGGATTATGATGACGTAACAAA
>CAZTAW010000244.1:0-5070 GCA_964611705.1 uncultured Bacteroidales bacterium | reverse complement strand
TATAATAATCAATCAAAGGAGGTGGCTGTGTCTGGTGCACCCGGTATGATAAGTGACCCTGCTGAATTTACAATGGATGAGACAGCGTTTTCAATTACTTATGGCCCGAAAAAGATTCAACTTCCGTTTTCTATAAAATTGATTGATTTTCAGCTTGAACGCTATCCGGGTTCTCAAAGTCCTTCGTCCTATGCATCGGAAGTTGTATTAATTGATAATAGAAAAGATGTCGGAGAACCGCACAGAATATTCATGAACAATGTTCTGAATTACGATGGCTTCCGCTTTTTTCAGTCTTCCTATGACAGTGATGAAAAAGGCACTGTTCTTTCAGTTAATCATGATGCCCTGGGAACACTCGTTACTTATTTTGGGTATGCTTTGCTGGTGACAGGCATGATTATCAGCTTTTTTGGTAAAAGCAGCAGATTCAATTATTTGATCAAAAGGTCAGGGGATTTGAAAAAACAAATAAGCAGGATCACAGTCAGTGTTATTATTCTTATTACTGTTTTATTATCAGTAACATCAGTCCATGCGCAATCTTTTAATTCTTTCGGTTTCGATGAAAACTACATCAACAAAGAGCATGCACATGCATTTGGTAAATTATTGATACAGGGACAGGATGGAAGAATAAAACCGCTAAATACACTTTCTTCAGAAATATTGAGAAAAGTAGCCCGCAAGGAAAAAATTATGGGAATGAATCCCGATCAGGTGATGCTTGGAATGTTGACAGAACCCGCCAGATGGCAGACCATACCCATGATCAAAATCAGTCACCCGGGCATACAGGATGCCATCGGAATTGATTCTGAGTACGCTGCTTTCATTGATTTTTTTGATATGAAACAGGGTGGAATATTCAAGTTGGAGCAACTGATCGAAAAAGCGTACCGTAAAGAATCCGGCAATCGAAGTAAATTCGAGAACGAACTGATCAAAACCGATGAAAGGATCAACATTCTTTACATGGCATTATATGGCGAATTACTCAGGGCCTTTCCCATTCCTGCTGATGCAGAAAAAAAATGGTTGAATGTCAAAAATTCTTCGGAAACAATAGAAGACAGTACAGCCTCGTTGTTTGTTGCCAATATCCTTCCGATGTATTTCGATTCGGTAAGACATGCCATTACTACAGGCAACTGGAAACCTGCCAGCAACACGCTTGGCTATATCAAAACTTACCAGGAAAAATACGGCGAAGAACTAATCCCGCCCGAATCAAAAATCAATCTTGAGATCAGGTATAACAAGATGAATATTTTTAAGCGTCTGTACCAGTTTTACGGATTACTGGGTTTTATCATGTTGATATTTCTGTTTATCAATCTTTTCAATCCCAGATTTAAATTCAAAATTCCATTAATTATACTGATTATCCTGCTGGTAATAGGGTTCCTGTTTCAAACGTATGGTTTGATTTTGCGTTGGTATATTTCAGGACATGCTCCCTGGAGCAATGGTTATGAGTCAATGATCTATATTGCCTGGGCTACGATGCTGGCTGGTTTTATCTTCACAAGAAAATCAAAAATTGCGTTGGCAACAACAGCGATCCTTTCTTCACTTATCCTGATGGTAGCCCATTTGAGCTGGATGGATCCGCAGATAACAAACCTTGTTCCTGTTTTAAAATCTTACTGGCTTATAATCCATGTTGCCATTATTACAGCAAGTTATAGTTTTCTTGGTTTGGGTGCCCTGATGGGATTCCTCAACCTTATCCTGATGAATTTGAAATCAAAATCAAATTATAAAAAGCTGAACCTCAAGATCAGTGAATTGACCTGCATTATTGAAATGACGCTTATCATTGGTGTGATCTTATTGAGTATCGGCACATTCCTGGGCGGTATCTGGGCCAACGAATCCTGGGGGCGCTACTGGGGCTGGGATCCCAAAGAAACCTGGGCTTTGATCACCATTCTGATTTACGCTTTTGTAATTCATATGCGTATGATGCCGGGATTAAGAAGCAGCCTCGGATTCAATCTTGCAGCTTTGGTTGCATATGGTTCCGTGATGATGACTTATTTTGGGGTAAATTATTATCTTTCAGGACTGCATTCTTATGCCCGGGGCGATCCGGTTCCCGTACCTTCATTTGTTTATTATATGGTCGGAGTAATACTGATCATAGCAATTGCCGGATGGTTCAACAATAAAAAACACGAACGACCGGATTATAGTTAAGTTTTAAATTCTTTGTGGAATTCTCTTCACATTGAAATTTTTTACACAGAATACAGCAAAATAAATTTTTAAGGATCGCAGTTACCGGGCATTTATATGTTGCTGTTAATCAACACCTAAGCATCAATAAAACACTTCAGGTTCAGCCTGGTTTGATTTGGCACATTCTTTTACACTTATCAGGTAAAAGGATGTGTTATGTCAAATATAGTTATACCCATTAATTTTTCAGCAAACTCAAGAAACACCATACAATATGGCATGCAACTGGCCAAAAAAATGAATTTAAACCTCGAACTGATGTATGTGATTCGGGTGGTAAATACAGGATACGGTCAAATTAATCCTGTGGAAACCATTGTACAACCGGCCAACCTTGAACAACAAAAGCTTGCTGCCGAAGAAGAGTTTAAGAAATTACTAAAAGAGCTTGAGTTCAGCAAACCTGATAATGTAGAAATAATTCATTTCATCAGAACCGGTTTCTTTGCAGACATTGTAGCAACCGAGTCAAACAAGGAGAGCACAAAACTCCTGTTACTGACCGGCAGAAGCAAAGATGAAAAAATAGCAGGTGGTTTCTATGAAGCCAGCGATGTTATTTCCAAAGGTTTGGCCTGCCCGGTTATCGTTGTATCAACCGGAACGGAATACAAGGAATTAGACAGGATTCTTTATGCAACTGATTTTCAGGAGGAAGACATTGATTCGCTGAAAAATTTGTCACAGTTTGCGAAAATCTTCAATGCGGCCATATACGCACTTCATATTACTGACAATGATGATTTTAATAAAAAGATCAAACAGGAAGGGTTTAGCAAAATGGTGAGCAAAAAAGTTGGCTATCCTAATATACAGGTGAATAACATGCCTAACGAAAAGGTAACGGAAGGAATTGTGGAGTATGCTCATAAAATGGATATTGATATGATTGCCTTGCTCAAGGAAAATGAAGGATTCTGGAAACGGATATTCAGCAAGAGCACAACAGAAAAACTCATCAAAGAAACGGATTTGCCAATAATGGCTTTTATTCAGTAACAAACTTATTATTTATGCTTAGATTGAATAGAAAACTCTTTGAAGCTATACAAACACTAATACAGGATGGTTCGGTTTACCTGCTGGAGAAAGAGGAAATGCCGGAGCCTTCAAGCCTGGTAAACGCCATCCTGAGATTTTAAACATATTGAATATGAGATGATTTGAAAAATTAAAATGCACAAATGGCTTATAATCGCGGAAATATTGTAAATGGTGATTTCAGCACCTGGTAGTTTAAAAACAACCAACTGATAGCAGCATTCATCATGAACAGCAGGCCTGATAAAGAAGGTGAGAAAGCCGGGGAATGGATCAAAAACAAAACCCTGCTGGATCATGAAAAAATTCGATATCGGCATACCCCAGGCTACAATTCTTGATGATGAAGTGGAAGAAGGAGTCCGGGTAGCTACCAAAAATATGTACGCGGCCATGACACCTGTTAAAGCCATTATCATTGAACCAACCGGCCAATGGCAGTTCAGAAGGGATGAGTATGGAAAAATTCTTTCCAGAAACTTTATTGCTGCTGTTGTGCTGAAAAGTTTCGAAGGCAAATGTTATGTGAGAACAGCACGATATTTTCAGGATCATAAGGATAATTTTCAGTTTGATGATGTGAGACTTTCGGAGAAACTCCAGGACTATCTCAATTATCAAATACCCTGCGAGAATATCAAGTAACGGTTTGTTGTGCAATGAATTCAACAGTTGATGTAAAAACAACAACAAATAGTATACAATAAGCCAATGAACTAATTAGTGCTAAAACCCCTTCTGTGATCACCTCATATCAAACACTTTAGAAGCCTGATGTGAATGATTTCATGGATTAATGGTATCATATTTGGCACAGTATTCATAAATGAATGTTAAACCCTAAAAATGTTAATGTATTATGAAAATTGTTAAAGTTATAGAAGTAATAGCAGGATCAGAAAAAAGTTTTGAAGATGCTATTCAAAATGCACTTGAACAGGCATCAAAAACAATTAAGAACATTGAATCCATTTATGTTAAAGAAATGAATTGCAACGTAACGGATAACAAAATTGTTTCCTACGGCGTAAACGCAAAAATTTCTTTCAAGCTGGAAGAATAAAAAACAATCATTTCGTAGTAAAAAATAATAAATTTGTGTTATCTTAATCAATACACATTCAATGATGAATACGAAACCCCGTTTAAGCTTCTGGCAGATATGGAACATGAGTTTCGGATTCCTGGGTATACAGTTTGGATTTGCTTTGCAGAATGCAAATGTTAGCAGGATATTCGAAACCCTGGGCGCTAATATTGATAATATTCCCTTGCTGTGGATTGCAGCTCCTGTTACAGGATTGATCGTGCAGCCCATTATAGGGCATATGAGCGACAAAACATGGAATCGCCTCGGAAGAAGAAGGCCGTATTTTCTTACAGGCGCTATCCTGGCTTCCATTGCCCTTATCATCATGCCCAATTCGCCCGTATTATGGATTGCTGCCGGTATGCTTTGGATCATGGATGCTTCCATTAACATTTCCATGGAACCCTTCCGGGCTTTCGTCGGCGATATGCTGCCATCCAAACAAAGAACTATAGGCTTTGCCATGCAGAGCTTTTTCATAGGCATAGGAGCAGTTATCGCTTCGGCTCTGCCATACATACTTACAAACTGGCTGGGATTTGAAAACACAGCCCCCGAGGGTGAAATTCCTTCTTATGTAAAAATCTCATTTTATATCGGCGCTGCCTTTTTCATAGGGGCTATCCTCTGGACGGTGCTCGGTACCAAAGAATATTCACCTGAGGAGCTTGAAGCATTTGAGAAAGCCAAAGCAG
>CAZTAW010000243.1:0-5093 GCA_964611705.1 uncultured Bacteroidales bacterium | reverse complement strand
TTTACTCCTTACGCTTTAACGGGCAGTTGGTTGAAACTAAAAAGATGAGTATATTCTAATAGCAGGAATAAATTTTCAGCAAAAGTTAAATGAACCACTCCTGAAAACCATTGGGGGCGGTTCATTTTATATGCTTGCTAAAACCATATTAACATCAAATACCACCATTCAAAGGCAAACTTTTTGAAAAATTCACAAATTTTACAGCTTTTCACATATATCATTATGCACTTTCCTCAAACTGCGCAGGCAGCAACTCACAGGACTTTAATATCAAAGTGTCTGGGATGGCAAAACATTTTGTTTTGATTGTTTTTATACCTATTGAAAACATTTATAAATTCACAGAATTAAACTTGAAGTTTTTTTTTATCTTTATGCAACTATTTCAATAGTCAAATTGTCTTAGAAGTACAATCAAAAACCATACTTAGGTGCTGAAACATCACTGACAATAAAGAGATACCCTCCCAAAAGAAATTAAAGCAGCGAAAAGAGGTTTTGATTGAAAATGTTTATTGAAGTGTTATCCCTGACAGGGTTTGGAACCCTGTCAGGGGTAGCCGCATGTGTAATAATAGTCAGATGATGTTATGTACTGTATTAAAAGTTTGAAAATTTCTCTTGATTATGAAAAAACAATTTTAAAAAAATTATCAGCCATGAAATTAAAAACACCTTTATTAATAATTAGTTGTTTCCTTATTATAACAACCAATTCGAATTCCCAGACCATTGAGATAATTGATTCATGCTGGATCAGGAACGGACCTTACTGTGCGTTTGTTAAGTCATTGGCCATGGCCCCTTCAAATTCTGATGTGCTGTATCTTGGCACATATTCGGCAGGAGTATACAAAACAATTAATGGAGGAGAAACATGGGAATTTTGTTCAAAAAACAATCTTCCAATGTATGAAGATTCAAGTGCAAGCAGTGCAACCTTGCCAAGTTGGTGGTTTGGTGATTATTATCCGGTTAATGTAATTTCTGTTGATCCGCAGAATGAAAATCACCTATGGATTGGAACAACGGATAGAGGATTATTTGAAAGTAGTGATGGAGGAAATAGCTGGCAAAAAGCAACAGCAAACATGCCGGATTCTGTTACCATAAACGTCATTAACATAAACAAACAGAATACCGATGATATTTTAGTTGGAACAGACAGAGGAGACAATTCAGGTGTTTACAGAACTTTAAATGGGGGCTTGATTTGGTTTCTTATGAACGATTTGCCGCATGACCAAAGTTATTTTATTACAGACATTAAGAGGGATATTCAAAACAATGATCATATAATCATTGCAATATCCAGTATGGGTGTTGCTTCATTTCCGTGGGGTATTGTTGAAAGTTATGATAATGGAGCCATATGGGATACAATAACAGATCGTCACACTTATTTTGATTTAAACATAAATCCTGAAAACTGCCTGGAAATCTGGGCAGTTGGATATACCGGTTTCTTACAAGCAATATTGGAATATTCGATAGATGGTGGTAAAAATTGGAATTGGTACATAGATTTCGAGGATCCAAATAAAGAAATATTTAGCATGTATGCAGATGCTGATTATAATTTTTACATTGAAAGAGATGCATATGAGGAATTTGGCGGGTATAGTATTCTAAAAAAAAATAATAATGATACAAGCTGGTTTGAAGTAGATAATCTGTCAAACAAATACTCAGGAAACTTTCCTGTAATCAGCTTAAGAAATAAATGCCAGTCAGACCAAAACAATACCAATAGCATTTTCTTCGGTACGTATTACGGTGTTTATTATTCTTCTGATGGTGGAATAACTACAAATCATAAAAATACCGGTTTAATGAATTCCTATTTACAGGATGTTGAAATCAACACGGCAAAAAGGAATTTTTTATATACAGCAGGTGATCAGGGATTATGGAAAAGTATTGATGGCGGAATGAACTGGGAAAATATAATTAATGAAGAGCTTAATTTTGTAAAATGTGATCCTCAATATCCTGATACAACGTATTTTGGCGGCAAAGGCCTTTATCGAAGTTATGATGGATGTAAAACGTATAAAAATATTGTTTCCCCTTATTTTAACTCTCTTGAAGATATGGCAATCAATCCTGTCAATACAAATATACTTTACTATTTAAAAATATCAGGAGGAGGAGAATCCTATACTTTATGTAAATCTGTGGATTATGGAACAACCTGGAATGCTGTATTGTCAATTGATCCGAACTCAGTATTTAAAGAGATAATTATTGATCCCAATCATCCCGATACTATTTATGTGGGAGAACACAGAAGCATAGACGGCGGACAAACATGGGAACAAGCTTTTTCAAAATTAATTACCGGAATTCATCCTGATAGTTCAAACCAATTGTATGCAACAAGTTCCCGTTTACAAACCGATTTGTTGGTTTCATGCAATATGGGTGAAAACTGGAAGAAAATTGCGGAAGGTTTTAACGGGCCTTTTGCAGGAGAGAATATTCACTGCCTGAGGTTTGGTGAAGATAATCCTGATTATATCTTTTTTTCAACAAGAAACTCCAATGTTTATTACAGTTCTGATGCCGGTGAAAACTGGCATCAACTGCCAGGAAGCTATAATCCTCGTGTTACTGACATTATTCCATTGGTGGAAGAAAACAAGTATTACTTATCAACCCATGGAGGTGGTGTATGGGTGTATGATACAAGTTTGCTAAATAGTGCAATTGATCCAAAGTATGATTATTCAACAGTAAAAATGATTGCTTCGCCCAATCCATTTGTATCACAAGCAAATATTTGTTTTTCATTATTTGAAAAGTCGTTTGTGAAATTGTCGGTATATAACAGTCAGGGTAAGGAAATTAAAAGCCTTGTAAAAAGTAATTTGCAAGGCGGAAAACATCAAATTGTCTGGGATGGTACAAACAATAAAAACACAGAGGTGCAATCCGGTTTGTATTATATCAGGTTAAATATAAAAGAAAATGTTAACACATGTAAGCTAATCAAAATCAACTAAATATTTTTATTAATCAGGTTGTTTCCCGGTAAAAGGAGTGATTAGCCATAGCATTGACCAAAGCCGGCTAATCCCTCCAAGCTCACCGGGAATAGCCACAAATTTAATCATTATGAGGCATAAAAAATTTTTTTTAACAATTAGTTTATTCTTTATTTTTTCATTATTTGCTATTCAAGCACAAGTAAGAACGATAAATAATATGACATTCGTAAAAGTTGATAATTTATGGTATCAACTTTCCAACGGAAAATATTTTAGAGTTGATAGTACTTTATTGATCGTTAAATTTGTTCCTGGAACCAGCGAGAGTGAAAAGAACCGAGTTATTCAACGCAACTATTTAACAAAAACCAGATTAATTGATCAAAAGTATTACACATTACGTGTAGAAGAAGGGGCGCATTCATTGGATAAAGTTGAAACATTACTGTCATGTTCTTGTGTTGAATTGGCCGAGCCTAATACTTACGGAGAGTTTTTAACTACCCCAAATGATCCCAAATTTGGTGGCCAATGGTACTTGCACGAAGAACTTAAAGAGCCAGGGGGATAGCGTATATGGAATTGATGTTGTCAAAGCATGGGAAAAGGAAAATGGAGATTCTAATTGAACAGATTAAAAAACTATAAAATGTCAAGCATATGAAATCAATTGCATTATTTCTGATACTTAATTTTATAACAATCAGTGGGGCCTTATCCCAAAACTGGACTGAACCCGTAAACATATCAAATATGCCCGGCCTGGATAATATGCCCGATTTGTGTATTGACAGTAGTGGGGTATTACATTGTGTTTTTACTCATAAGTTAGATAACAACTGGCGAAAGATACTCTATTCGAAATCTGTTGACAATGGGGTAACATGGACTGATCCTGTGGATATATCATTGAATGATGAATTATCAATGATGAGACCCCATATCGTAGCAGGTGAGGATAATACTATTTATGTAAGCTGGGACCATAATTCTGGAAACACATATAAAACAATGATATACTTAAGAAAATCTAAAAATGGTAAATGGGAGGAATCTTATTGTATAACTCCCCAACATCCAAGCTCCCATGCAAACAACCTTGTCTTGGATAACAACAATCGTGTATATTGTTTTTGGGCAATTGGTAGTTATAGCCCTGTTACCTATTATCGTTATTTGGAAAATAATTCCTGGAGTGAGGTGTTTTGTCCATACCCCGGTAACCACTACTGGGCAACTGCTGCTATTGCGGTTGATAAAAACAATGACCTGCATTGCATTGGAGCATACCATGAAGAAGGAATGCCACATACGAAAGATCATATTATTTATTTCCGGTACGATCATGATGAAAACAAGTGGTCTGATAAAACCATGCTAACTGATCATATAATGATGGGAGATAGAAACATGGATATTGATGTTGATAACGAAAACAATCCACATCTTACATGGAAACAAAGAACTTATGGAATTTTGAACGACAGCACGATTTATATTTTCTATAACGGAGAAACATGGAGCGAACCGGATGTAGTTGTTTCCGATCCATATGAGCAACGAATAGAAATTGACAATTACGATAACGTTCATATTATTGACATGGAAAAAATCGACACCGGGTATAAACTGGTTCATTACCAGAAATATAACAATATATGGCAGGGTTTATTAGTTGATAGTTCGAAAATAATTACAGGTAATCCATCACCATTAATTGATGATAATCAATTGTATCTGGTTTATCATAAATGTTTTTCTGATGAGGATTGCAGGATAAGATTCTCCAGCTTTCAAATTACTACTAATTATAAATGGGTAAAAGGATTATTGAATGATATTAATATATACCCTAATCCTTCTAATGAAAGATTTATCATTGAATTTGAAACAACTTCCGGTGTTAATTATGGAGTAACAGTGTATGATATTTATGGGAGACATATCAAAAAATTGAAAACAACTAAAATATCACCCGGTATGTATCGCGCAATATGGAATGGTAAAGGTGAAAACGGAAAGGAGGTTAAAACGGACCTTTATCCCGTACGTCTGCAATCAGGCAGGAAAGTCGTTACAAAAAGGAGAGGAATTAATAAA
>CAZTAW010000242.1:0-5131 GCA_964611705.1 uncultured Bacteroidales bacterium | reverse complement strand
CATCAAAAAATCAACCACAAATATAATGAACATATGTTCATAATGCAAGAAAAAGGAGAATAAATAAAGTCTAAATTATGAGGTTTAAAAACCCAGAATAAAAACCGTTTTCTTACCGGGCTTAGAATACATATTGATATTTCCTCAGTGCAGTTTCATGATCTGCCTTGATATACTCAGCCCAATACCAGACCCAACGCTTTTTGTTGAAAAATAAGGCATAAAAATATTGCCCTTAATTTCCTCAGGAATACCGGACCCATTATCTGTAATTCTTATCAATTTTTGCTTTCCTTCCGGATAAGCATCTATCTTTATCCCGGGATGTTTTGTTCTATGCAGGGCCTGGAAGTTGTAATTGCGAATCCGGTCGTTTTAGCAAAAAAACCAGACACCTCAACATTATTTACCACCATTTTATGAGGCTAATAATCCCTTAAACAACGAACACCAAATCCGTATTTTTTATTAAATGTAAGCCGCCACACTCCCGAATACGCGTAATAGAAACCACGAAACCACACTTCATCGGAGTTAGATTTGTATTCTGAAGATGTCCAGTAATAACCGGAACGGGGCATACCTGAGAAATACGGATTGATATTTCTTTCACCACCCGGTAAAATGGTAAAATCATACAAATCAACACCTGTATTTCCACTCCACCAATGATTTGTATTAGATTTCAGGTTCGCTCCAGCATTAAAACCTCTTTGCTCACTGTCATCCCACCAAGCATGACCAATTCCGTAAATACTATCCACGGACCCTTCCAGAATTTTCCATTCTTCATCCGTTGCAATATGCCAATCCGGGGGGCAGATTCCCTGTGTTCCAGGATTCGCAGTATATTGCATCATCTCTTTCCATTGATACAGACCTCCATATACATCGCAACTGTCTTGTTCGTCATGATAACAATACTTCTCAATGATACTATCATTTTGCATATCATAGTTTCCATTTATCATTGTACCAACATTAAGGTTTTCCTTTAACCAACACTGACTATATATTTGTATGGTATTATACACCTGCCCTTCATACTCTACAGTGGGCGTTTCGGGACATGGAATATTAGTAGCAAAAGTAAAAATGTAAGTTTTACTGTTTTCGGGCGCATCTATCAACCCGGATTGAGAAAGGTTCTTGTAGCCCGTAAATAACAACTCGTCACCAAAACTATATGGCAAACTCCGGATTTTTCTGAAAGCTTTTTGCTTAACAGAGCTATTATTAATTCCAATATATTCAAGCGAACCTGATCCTCTTAAATAACTGCAAGCCTGTAATAGCTTAATACTATTTATTTTACCCCTCCATTTCGCAAAGAAAAACAACATATTTCCTTTTCCCGGTTTAAGACTAAAAGAATGAGTTCCTTTTTCGAGTATTTCAGTTGTTTTAAAAATTTTGCGACCTAAAAGGTCCGTAATAAAAATATCTACCTGATCTTTTTCAGGTATGTAAAGGGATATGGTAGTTTGTGCTTTTACCGGATTAGGATAATTCTGAAAAATCTTAAACTCTTTCACGTTGTTTGGGTTTTCCAAAATCCCAACCTGATAATCCAGTATTAACACCGTATCAGGCCAGTACAACATAGTATCACCACCCTGGCTACGATTCATTACTTTAATACTATCCAGTTTAACATAAGATGTGCTATCTTTGGCAGAGAAGGTCAATTTGATAATTGGTTCCTGGCCTGAAACGCTCATCATGAATACAAGCGTTGTAATCATAAGTAAAACTTTTGGTTTCATAGGACCATTTTTTTTATTATTAGGTTAATTTATTATCTTGGAACTATAGGTTCACTAATCTTAAAACTTTTGCCATCCATAAAAATAATAATCCTTCTATATTAAACAAGACAATTCTACCTTCTCTATGGTTGCATATATTTTCAAAACGATACTAAGAAATTACTTATACTTGCAATAAAGTGAAGCTATCGTTTTTTGCAAAATCAAAACTGATCGCTGGCGAACAAAAAAAATCATCAATGTTCTTTACCGAACATCTTCAACTCAAAGCTACTACCCCAAATCACTGCAAGACAGCAAAATACTAACTTTGGTATAAATGTGGTAACAATCCGTATTGAAATCTTGAATAAAATAATCAAACAAATGTTAGTAATAAGTTATTTCAAAACAGCGGCAAGATTCCTGACAAAAAACACGGCTTTTTCCCTGATCAATATGCTGGGGCTGGCAATTGGAATTGCTGCCAGTTTGATGATCTTTCAATATGTGCAGTTTGAATTAAGCTATGATAATTTTCACGATGATGCAGATAATATATACCGTATCCGCGAAGACAGATTCAGTCAGGGTGAGTTGGCCGAGCAAATGGCCACTGCCTGCAATCCGCTGGGTCATGAACTAAAACCGGCATTCCCGGAAGTGCTTGAATACACCGTTTTAAGTGATTATCAGCTTGAAGGGATTATGACCTACGGGGAACATAATTTTAAGATCAAAAGAGGCTATTTTGCAAGCCCTGATTTTTTTAAAGTATTTTCGTATGAACTTTTGCAGGGCGATCCGGAAACGGCTTTAACCGAACCCAATACAATGGTAATAAGTGAAAGTCTTGCCAAAAAGTTTTTCGGGGATGAAGAAGCAATTGGTAAGATCATGGAATTCGGCAATCGTTCACATCTTAAAATCACCGGTGTTTTTAAAGATGTTCCTGAAAACACCCATCTTAAATTCGACATGCTGATTTCACTTGTAACGATGGTAAACACCTATGGTAAATGGGTGGAAGATTCCTGGTGGGTTGACATTGCACTTACTTATGTGAAACTTGCGCCTGGCACCAACCCGGATGAATTTGAAAGAAAAGTGAATGAATACGTACAAAATCGTCTGGGCAAAGAATTAGAAGAAAGAGGACAGGATATGAAATTATATCTTAAGCCTTTGCAAAGTATCCACCTGTATTCGAATTACCCCGGCGAAGCAGAAGTTAACGGTGACGGAAACGCGGTGTATTTTCTGATGATCATTTCAATTTTAATCCTCATCATTGCATGGGTTAATTACATCAACCTTTCATCGGCCCGTTCACTTGAAAGAGCCCGTGAAGTCGGAATGCGAAAAGTCAGCGGAGCCTCAAAAAAGCAACTGCTAACACAATTCCTTGCAGAGTCGCTCTTGCTCAACATTCTGGCAGCCATTATTGCAGTTGCCATTGTAGAAATTGCATATCCGTCATTTTCAAAACTTACCGGACTTGAAGTAAACATACAATTATGGAGCAGTCCGCTTTTCTGGATTATCTTTTCTTTGGTAATTATCGCAGGCGGTATCCTTTCGGGATTATATCCCGCTTTTGTACTTTCCACCTTCAAACCGATTGCCGTTTTAAAAGGGAAACAAAATGGCCAATCCAGGGGAGTTACTTTCAGAAGGGTGTTGATAATTTTTCAATTTGTAATCTCTATTATCCTGATCGCTGGCACTTTAACAGTATACAAACAAGTTCATCATCTGCAGGATCAGTCACTGGGTTTTTATACCCAACAAACCCTGATACTGGATGGTGCTGTTAAATTCGACTCAACCTGGACGGAACGGCAAAAAAGCTTTAAACACGAATTGCTCGGTAACCCGGCAATCAGTAAAGTATGTGCATCGTATTTTGTACCGGGTGATGAAGTGTGGTTTACCAATGGATATATCAAAGTGCATAATAACGACAGCAAAGTATCACGTACTTTGAGCGTTATACACATTGATGATGATTATATGAACTTTTACGATTTTAAATTTCTTGCGGGAAGGAATTTTATTGAAGGCAACCGCAATGATTTTCTCTGCCATATTCTTAACAGGAAAGGTGCGGAATTACTTGGCTACAATAATCCTGAAGATGCCATTGACCAGGAACTGGAAACCCCGAACTGGAATATGACCAAAAAAATCGTTGGGGTAATTGAAAACTTCCATCAGGAATCACCCAAGAAAAAAGTTGCTCCCACAATTTTTACATATTTTCCGCATCCCCGGTTTGCAAAAAAATATTCTGTTAAATTACAAACGGATAGTATTCAGAAAACCATTGCATTTATAGAAGGTAAATGGAAACAACTTTTTCCGGGCAACACATTTGAATACACTTTTCTGGATAAACATTTTAAAGAACAATATAAATCGGAAATGCGTTTCGGAAGGACTTTCGGGGTTTTTGCCCTTTTGGCGATTATCATTGCCGGCTTCGGTTTGTTTGCCCTTTCGATGTATTTTGCCATCAGGCGCACCCGGGAAATAGCAGTCCGCAAAGTACACGGAGCATCACTAAGGCATATTTTTATACTGCTTTCGCAGGAGTATCTTAAGCTATTTGTTATTGCAGCGCTGATTTCATTTCCGGTTTCATATATCATTATGAATAACTGGCTGCAAAACTTTGCAAACAGAATTGGTTTTGGTTATTGGTTTTTTGTATTCCCTGCACTTATTCTGGTAATCATAATTGTTTTGGCGGTTGTTTACCAGGTAAGCCGGGCAGCGAGGACAAATCCTGCCGAAGCACTCAAGTTTGAATAATTCACACGGCTTAATTGTTTTCTCATGAAAGGATTCCGGGCACCGGACAAGGCCTGGGATCCTTAATCGAATATCAAACTAAAGACATAGGTATATCTGGTAATGAATTAAGCGTTTTTCCGCAAAGCATAGCATCTTGAATGAAAAGCTTCAGGATTTTTATCAAAACAGGCCGTTTCGTGTTTTAGTTTTTGCAAAAGTTTTTGAGTTTTTAGATTTGCATCATTTTTTTTACCAATCTCCCTGATGGCTGTTTTCAGGCAATTGATATAGTTTTTTTCCCATACCTCCTGGCTCAGGGTTATTTCACGTATAAGATCGCAATTATATTTTTTCAAGTATTGAACCTTCTTTTCCCAATCCGAATATTCATCATGAATAATAAAATACCCACCGGGTTTCAAAAAAGGAATGGCAAATCCGAATCCATTTATCCCGGAATACGCCTCTTTTCCATCGGACGGCTGGACAAAGACAGTGAAGGGCTGATATTATTAACCAATGACGGAGAATATGCAAACAAAATTATGCATCCCCGATACGAAATACCGAAAACCTACTTCATTAAA
>CAZTAW010000241.1:0-5138 GCA_964611705.1 uncultured Bacteroidales bacterium | reverse complement strand
TCACGTACGGTTCCGTGAGAGGCTCGGGGTGAAAATCCCCTTGCCTACTCGACCGTAGTCCTCGTTGTACCAGGTGATGCTTTTGGTGGTTGGGTTCATCAGGTGATATTAAGATATTTTTCCCCGCATTTAGGTTATAAACAAATGTCCCTTGAAAAAATGGCAAAATAACACAAAAGTCGTACAATAAATGTGTATCTTTACACAAAATTGCAAGATGAAACGTGATAAATTAGATGATTTAATCAGATGGAAAAATGATAGCAGGCGAAAGCCTTTATTGATAAGGGGTGCCAGGCAGGTGGGTAAAACCTGGTTGATGAAGGAGTTCGGAACGAAATTTTATGAACAATATGTTTATGTGAATTTTGAAAAAGATAAACGGCTGAAATTATTGTTTAAAGAGGATTTTAACCCGGATAGAATAATACAGGCGCTGCAAATTGAATCCGGCCTGAAGATCAATTCTGAAAATACTTTGTTGATTTTTGATGAAATACAAGAATCTCCCGAAGCATTGTCTTCGTTAAAATATTTCCAGGAAGACGCTTCGGCGTATCATATTGTTGCGGCGGGTTCGCTGCTGGGAGTTGCTATGCACTTCGGTTCTTCTTTTCCAGTTGGCAAGATCGAATTTCTGGATATGCATCCTATGAGTTTTCGGGAATTTTTGATGGCTATGAATGAGAACAGTCTTTTGGAGCTATTGCAATCACAAGACTGGGTATTAATAACCGCCTTTAAATCAAGGCTGATTGATCGTTTAAGGCAATACTTTTATGTAGGAGGTATGCCTGAGGCAGTTAGGGTATTCGCCGAAAACAGTGATTTAAAAGCGGTAAGAAGTATTCAGAAACAAATATTAAATGCTTATGAGCAGGATTTTTCAAAACATACTCCGGCAACTTTGGTACCGCGTATAAGAATGACCTGGAATTCATTGCCTGCTCAATTATCAAAGGAAAATAAAAAATTTGTTTATGGATTGATTAAGGAAGGCGCACGGGCAAGAGAATATGAATTGGCTTTAATGTGGTTAATTGATTGTGGGCTGGCTTATAATATACACAGGGTATCAAAACCGAATATACCGTTAAAGGCTTATGAAGATACCGGGGCATTCAAACTTTTTATTGTAGACCTTGGAATTCTTGCTGCTCTCACTGACCTTGATGATAAAACATTATTGGCTGGCAATAAAATTTTTACTGAATTTAAAGGAGCCTTAACTGAACAATATGTTTTACAGCAGTTAATTGTCAATGATAAATTCAAGCTTAATTACTGGTCAGCCAAACAGGGCACTGCAGAAGTTGATTTCGTCCTGCAATATAAGGATTCAGTAATCCCTGTTGAAGTGAAGGCGGAAGAAAATTTACAATCAAAAAGCCTGAAAGTTTATTACGATAAATTTTCACCCAAAACCGCTTTTCGTACTTCTATGTCTGATTACCGGAAAAAAGGCTGGCTTTATAATATTCCACTTTATGCGATTCATTCGCTGCCAAAACAGATATCTTCGCCTTAGTCTAACAAATGAAGCTTCAAATGATCGGATCACTTGTTAAACAAAAGTCATTTGAAAAATTGGCAAAATATCACAAAACTCGTACGAGACAATCAAAGATTTTTTCCATGAAAAAATCTTTTACCTCAAACTAAAACTCGTATGCCCGATTACATGATCTCCATGGAAAATTTCCACATGATAGGTGCCTTCCATCATTTCTTCCTTATCATGGCGTTTTTTCCAGTAAAGGCACATATCAACAGCCTGACCGGTATAATTCACTTCTTTAAAAATGGAGTACTGAAGCTTCTCACCCTGGTACATAAATGAATAGGTATCACCCCGCGAAGGAGTGAGAATTAGTTTATCGGGCCTGGCAATGCGTATGTAAAGTTTCTTTATGCCATGTGGCAGAATCGGATTTTCACTTAAAGTAAAACAAATTTTGATTTCATCAACCCGGCGGGCTTTGTCGGTGGGCTTTTCCTTGTCGCCGCCCCACTTAAGCTGAATTCCTTCAGCGCTCAGGCTGTACGTTTGCAAGACAGCAGCTTTGGAAACCTGTTCGGATAGTTTTTCTTTTACTTCTTCCAGTTCATTTGTTTTTACAACCTGTGATTCGTATTTCCGGGTGATCTCAATATTTTCCTCTCTTAAAGAATCACTTAAACGATAAAGAGAATCCATCTGATGAACATACCCCTGGGCAATTTGCTGAAGTTTATCATGCTTTCTTTTGAGTTTCACATAATTCCACTGCACATTGAGAAGTTTTTTGATTTCTCTGGCATTGGCCTGGATGATGCTGTCTTTTGTGCTTAATGAATCTGCCAGTTCGCCATATTTTTCTTTTACCTGTTCGTGTTCGGCCAGTAAAGAATCCACCTCCGCTTCCATTTCTATACGGAAAGCTTCTTTTTCATCTTTTAATTGTTTTAGGTCGTCTTTTGTAAGATAAAGCCATACAGCCAGTCCGATGGCAATCAAAGCAACAACAACAATCAAAATAATAAAAACAGTTTTATTACTTTTTTTAGGTGTGGCCTGGGGCGCTTGTTCGTTCATTTCTGATCCTTTTTTATTTTTGGGTTTCTGCTCTTGCTAAACGAATCACGGTAAACAAAATTTCATAAATACCGTGAATTAAGTGCAAAGATAAGGAAAAAATAATCAAAAGTCCACTAAGGTGCGTTGGATCAGATAATTAAATAATCATTCTTTATTTTGTAATCAAAATTTCAGTAGGCCAATCCATCCGTGTGCTATTCCGGTATTTTAAATTTATCCGGATAGATTTGTATCATGGATTTTTTCCAGTCTTCGGGATAGCCGGGAGATGTGATGCGGTAATTGGTGTCTTTTACATAACCATCGTTATATTTCATGATCAGAAATTCACCCAGCTCAACCCATCTTTCATGTATTTCTTCACCGGTCTGTTTTGAATATTCCGTTAGGAAATCAATCCTTTCCTGGTTTTCCAGTTGCAGTGCCTGATCAATAATTGAATCCTGCTCCATGATGATCTTGTTTTCCAATTCGGACTGAACTTCCTGAATATCCTTGATCATGTATGAATACTTAAGATTGGCAAAATTGGACACAAAATTAAAAGCCCACCATGCCGATTCCCAGGAAAAATCATTGATGTTGCCTTTGGTAAATGGTTCTGAAATTTCAGTCACACAGCAATAAACCGGGAAATAGCAAGTGAAATAGGTATCGTCTACTCCAAACCAAACAGCGCCGCCAATTTCATCAGGCAACCACGAACGAACCTGTGCGATATATGAAAAAGCCGAATTATAGATCGAAACAGGCCTTTCCCATGAATATTTCACCGAATCAACTTCCCATTCCAACGGACGCCAGCGGTTGGGACTTCCAAACGGACCGGCATCTATTCCTTTGGTCATGTCGAAATCTGTTCCCTCGTAATGATCTCTAACGAGATTAATGATATTTTCTAATGAAATCTTTTTATCAGGCTTGATAAACAAAGGATATCTTTCTGCACCGGGAACTGCCCTGTGATAATCCGGGGAAAGATTTAGGGAAGGAGCTGCCCGCCTGAAAAGGCTCCACACACGTGTTTCGCAATATTTCAATCTTTCAGGGGTAGGAGGGCAGTAGGCTTCGTTAAACCTGAAGGGTTCGCCTGAATCAGGATCATAATAACCTTTTTCAAAGGCAAAAGAGATTACATTATCAGAATACATACAATTTTCAGGGTCATCCAAGGGAAATTCTCCTATCCGGGCCATATTGGCATGGGCCGAAATATATCCGTCAGGGATCCGTATTGCAACCCAGATGGCACCTTCGCCTCCATCACCGGTACCGACCATTTCCAATATCCAGGCCTCATTGGGATCAACAATACTGAAAGATTCACCTTCGCTTCCGTAACCATATTTTTCTGCTAGGGTAGTAATTACCTCGATAGCCTCCCGGGCTGTTTTTGATCGCTCCAGGGCCAGCCTCATAAAATGCCAGTATTCAAGATATTTGGACTTGTTCCAGAGTTCCTTCCTTCCTACAAAGGTGGTTTCACCAATAGCCACCTGGTGCTCATTCATCTGAAAACCAACAACAGCAAAGGTATGCGGAACCTGAAGGATCTTTCCCTTTACTCCGTGGCGGTTGGTAAATTCAAGCGAATCACCGGGTTGATGATCCCGGGCCGGTGTTTTGTCCAGCCGGTAAAGCCATTCACCATCATTGGTATATACCAGATAGGTTGAGCTGTCTTTTGAAGCCCCCTTGGTAACCAGGAGGTTGGTGCAGGTGAAAGCATCAAGGAATAAAAAACCAAAGAAAATAATTAATGTTAATCTCATTTTTTGAAGTTTTTATAAATCACAACAATCAAGCATTAATAACAAATAAGTCCCAATGACCAAAACAAAAAACACAAGTAAAACGCTTAATTTCAGGCTGTTTTGGTCATTTGAACATTGTTATTTGTAATTTGGTACTTCCTAATGTCCTCCACCAATCACCTTAAACTGATCACCTGTTTTTTCAACGATCAGCTTGTACCATTTTTCCCCGTAACCGGGTTGGTTGAGTGTTGGGTTGTAATATTTATAACCTTCCGGGACTTCCCTGGGAGTTTTAATATTACCATCCATGTATTTCATGAAAAGATACTGATAAAATTCCTTCCAGGTTGCTACCACATTGTTTCCCTGAGTGCATGAATAATCCGTCAGGAATTCAATAGCCAGATCCTTGTTCTGGTTGTATAATTCCTCTGCACCAAGGTCAACCGCCGGTGTAAAATTGATGAACTGCATTTCCAGTTTATGCTGCAGGCTGTCTATTTCAGGATGAATAATGCGGTAGCGTGTATAAGCAAAATTAGATACCTGGTTAAACACCCAGAAAGCGGCATCATCAGACCATTTCATCATGGTGCCGTTTCCTCTGGCAAAAGACTCGGGCACCTTGGTAATTCCACAATACATGGGCACATAAACAGAACTTGCTGCATCATCAACACCAAACCAGAAAATTCCACCTATGGGGTTGGGTAACCAATTCCTTGACTGGGTAACAAATGAAAATCCGGTTTGCTGTGTGGCAGTTGCCCGTTCATTACAATACTGAACACTGTCAACTTGCC